>JADGHY010000092.1 GCA_019683625.1 Thermoflavifilum sp.
GCATTTGCTGGGCAAACCCTATCTGCACCAGCCCACTCAATCCTATTGCACATATCAAAAACTGGTATCCCATTGGAGCAAAAGTATTAAGCTCACGGAAGATTTCTTAAAAAGTATTGGCATATCCGAAGTGGATGCGCGATTGCTGCAAGTGAAACGGACTGTTTTTGCGCCGGCCTATGGCCCAGCTAAACCGGAAATAGCCCACCCGGGTGGGGAAAGCCATGCCTAAGCCAAGCCCTGTTGGCCAATCCGTGACCCGAATCTCCTCCGGGCCTGCCAAAGCATGCTCGTGCATAAAAGCATTATCACTGAAGGCAAATACATAAGCTTGTTCACCAATGAGGTAGCGATATTCCAGGCTCCACACCAGATACTGAGAAGCATACAGGCTTTGTTCATCGAAGCCCCTGAGCAGCTCAGCTCCTCCGATCTGGTATAGTTCATTGAGAAAAAGGGTTGAACCCCAGATTCCTGCTGCCGCCCATTCGCTGCGGAGGGTAGCATAACGGCCAAGTGGCCGGTAGTACACCAGCTGTGCACGCGGCTTCCAGATAAAACTGCTCGGAGGAAATGTTGCATATAAGCTGGCAAAAGAAAACGATGAATCCATAGGGTCACGCAAGGCTATGATATCCGGATTTTGGATAATTTTCCTTTTCCCCAGTTCAATGGCTATTTCCCAGCTCAGGCCCTTTCTGGGATTGAGCACCTGATCGAGATGGCGACCCACCCAGCTTACTCCAAGCAAAGCCTCCCGTTGATCCAGATAGGCTGGTAGCTGCCGGGTGATTTTAATAGTCTCTGTATCCACACTCAACAGGCGGGTCTGGCTCTGATGGATATACAGCTGATAGCCTGTACCGGGTTGAAGGCTATAGGAAATACCCATGCGGCTATCGAGCTGCAGATAGGAACTATCTTTCCGGAAAAGGCTAAACCGCCCAACGAGTCCATAGGGTGAACCCCATAGGGTAGGAAATTGGGCAGAGAGATTGAGCCGGGGTGAAGCATATTGCAATTGCTCCCAATGCATGTCGAGCACTTCGCCGCTGTGAAAACTATTGACCAGATGCAGGGTAATTTGCCCCACCAGCCTGCCCCTGTTTAGCCCCTCATCGGGTGCAGCAGGCTCATAACCCAACAGGCCATCAAGCTGATTGGCTTTACGGGCATCGATTGTCACATGCAAGGCAGCCCGTTGTTGCTGGAAATCCAGATACCAGGGGCGGGTTTGTTGTAAAAAGTCTACGGCCTGGATCCGCTCATCGATGGCTTGAAGTTTCTGCTGCTGGTAAAATTGCCCGGGTTTGAGATCCAGCAAATAGTCCAGGTACCGCCGGGATAAGCGGGCTGTACCCTGCTGAATCACGGTATCTATGATGATCAGGGGGCCAGTTTCCACGTGCCAGATGCCGGTAAGCTGTCCGTCGCTGATCTTCAGGCTGTCAAGCGCTACCTTGGCAAAGGGATAACCCTTGTTTTCATAATAATGAAGCAACCACTGCCGAAACGCCAGCACCTTACTGGTTTCTAACCCATGATCTCCCTGAAAATCAGGCGCCTGTTGCCAAAGAAAATCAGGGATATTCCCCTTCCGGATGGCGCCCCACCGGTAGGTTTTCCCCAAAAATAACCAGGCATAAAGGGTGAGGCTATCTTCCCGCATCCGGTCAACCGAAACACCCCAATAGCCGGCCGCCCGAAGCCTATCCAATAAATCAGTCAGGTATTGGGCACGGGCTATTGCATCGGGAAATGCAGGAATATGCGCCTGCGCCAACCAGGCAGCAGCCGGACTATCGACCGGGTAAATTACCAGAGGGTATTTCTGTCCCCGAGCCTGCGCTGGTATCATCAGCCAAATCCCTAAGAACAAGCCCGGCAGCAGCCACAGCTTCGGATATGTATGGTAAAACATGGGCAGACGAAAAGGTAAAAAGGAATTTTTAACTTTCCTTTCAAATTATTTCACGGCTACCCCGGCGTTGTTTGCGATATTTGCGAAGCCGTTTTCCCTGAAGCCCGCTTAACTAACCTGTCTGCCGGCAGGCAGAAACCTGCTTGGTTAACATCGGATCAGGGAGCTTGATGTGAGTTTACGCGAAAGTTAAAACAGATTTCAGCATGAAGGTTGAACGGAAGCGCAACCCTTTATCTCCAAAATTTTTCTGGACATTGATCGGTGCTCTGGCCATAGGTTTGGCTATCGCTTTTTATGTGAACATGAAAAGCCTGCATAGGAAAAAGCCTATGCCGGTTGATTCCACGGCTATGCAGCCAACAAAAGCGGCTCCTGTCATGCGTTTTGGGCTTCCGGTAGATTCGTTTCGCATCATTTCGGGCACCATCCAACGCAATGAATTTTTTTCCACCATCCTGAACCGGTATGATGTTTCCCCGGCCGAGATCCTGGCCATCCGGCAACAAACCGATTCGATTTTTAACCCCAGACAAATCAGGGCCGGCGATGCCTATCAACTTTTCTTTTCCCTGGATACTACGCAGCACAGTCCGCTTTATTTTGTCTATCAACCCGATGCGGTTCATTATGTGGTGTTGGATCTCCGGCATCCTGAACAATCTTATGCAGGTGCATTCCCGGTGACCTCCAAAATCCAAACCGTGTCGGGGGTGATTGAAAGTTCGCTGTATGAAACACTCGACGCCCAGCATGCCAGTCCCGCCCTGGCACAAATGATGGCTGAAATTTATGCCTGGACTATTGATTTCTTCAGCATCCAGCCGGGTGACTGGTTTAAGGTAGTGTACCGGGAAAATTTTGTGGAGAATCGCTCCATTGGCCCGGCACAGATCCTATCTGCAGAATTTTATCATGATGGAGAAAAGTTTTTTGCTTTTTATTTTCAGCGCGACAGCTCAGGAAGGGGCGGGTACTATGACGAACAAGGCAAGAGCCTGCGCAAGGCCTTTTTGAAGGCTCCCTTGAAATATTTCCGCATCACTTCGCGCTATTCTTTGCACCGATATCATCCGATCCAGCATGTCTGGAAAGCCCATTTGGGAACAGACTATGCAGCACCGGAGGGCACACCCATTTTGGCCACAGGCGATGGCGTGGTGATTGCCTCCACCTACAGCCGTTTTAACGGGAATTATGTGAAAATCCGCCACAATGCCGAATACACCACCCAGTATCTGCACATGAGCCGCCGGGCCGTGCGGGTTGGGCAACATGTGCGGCAGGGACAAGTGATTGGTTATGTGGGGCATACCGGATTGGCCACCGGACCTCATGTATGCTATCGCTTCTGGAAAAACGGCGTGGAGGTGGATCCGCTAAAGCAACATTTCCCGGCAGCGCAACCGGTGCCGGTGGATGAAAAGCAGGCTTTTGATGCCTGGGTGGAAAAACAAATGGCCACCCTTAGGCAGATTCCCCTTCCCGGGACTGATTCTTCGGCTGTCACGGCCCTTTCTTCCCGACCCGCTCCACAGGGGTAAAACCGTCATTTTACCTCAGCTTGCCTGCAGCTGTTGCCAAAGCAAGTCTTTCAGTTCCTGCAGTCCCTTTTGCTGATGGGCTGAGACAACCACCAGAGGGAGCTGAGCGGGGAATCGGTGTTTGATCTCGTCTTGTTGTTTCACATCAAGCAGATCGGCTTTGGAGATGGCAATTACCAGGCGTTTATGCAGCAATTCGGGATTGTATTTCTCCAATTCATGCATGAGAATTTGCCATTCGGCAACGGGATCGGGGCTGTCGGCCGGGATAACAAACAGCAGTACGGCATTCCGTTCGATATGCCGAAGGAAGCGCAAGCCCAGTCCGCGGCCTTCGGCAGCCCCCTCGATGATGCCGGGCAAGTCGGCCATGCAAAATGATTTTCCGTTGCGATAGGCTACTATGCCCAGCTGGGGTTGCAAGGTGGTAAAGGGATAAGGAGCGATGGCAGGTTTGGCGGCGGTAAGGGTAGCCAGCAGGGTTGATTTTCCCGCATTTGGGAAACCCACTAATCCCACATCGGCCAGCAGCTTAAGTTCCAGAATTTTCCACCCTTCTTGCCCGGGTTCACCCTTTTGCGCAAATTCGGGAGCTTGTCGGGTAGGTGTGGCAAAATGCGCATTCCCCAGACCGCCACGGCCACCGGGGATCCAGATAAGCTCTTGGCCATCCTCCAGGATTTCGGCTTCTATGCGTCCGGTTTCTTCATCTTTTGCCACGGTACCAAGCGGTACTTCAATCACCACATCTTGCCCGTCTTTGCCCTTACGGTTATTTTTCCCGCCCGGCTCTCCGTCGCCGGCCACGATATGCTTTTTCCAACGCAGGTGCAGTAAAGTCCAAAGCTGAGCATTACCCTTGAGAATAATATGTCCGCCGCGTCCGCCATCTCCGCCATCGGGGCCGCCCTTGGGTTGGTATTTCAGGCGCATAAAATGCACTGCTCCATCGCCACCTTTGCCGGAACGGCAATAGATCCGGATATAGTCTACAAAATTTTGTTTTTCCGTGGCCATGCAAGCTCAGGAACGAGGATGGGAAGAAACGGAATGCAGGTTGAGTTCTGCAAATCGTTTATCTATCTGCTGTTTGATGCGGGCAAAAACCTCCTCAATGCTGCCCACGGCGGGCACAGTTTGCAATTTATGCTGCTGGGCGTAATAGTCGGCTACAGGAGAAGTTTTGTTGTAATATTCTGCAATCCGGGCACGAATCACCTCTTCGTTTGCATCGTCGGTTCTTCCGGAGGTCTGGCCTCGCAGCAGTAAACGTTTGATCAGCTCTTCTTCCGGCACCTGCATCAGCAGTACCAGATGAATGCTGGTTGCCTTCAGGGAAAGCAGCTTGTCCAAAGCTTTAGCCTGGGCGGTGGTGCGGGGAAATCCGTCAAAAATAAAGCCTTTGGCATTTCCCTGGGCATCGAGCCGGGAGCTAATCATGGCAATCACCACCTCATCGGGCACCAGGGCCCCACGATCCATAAACTTTTTAGCTTCCATGCCCAATGGGGTTTGGCGCTCAATTTCGGTTCTGAGCATGTCGCCCGTACTCAGGTGGGTAAATTGGTAATGGTCAATAATCAACTGGCTCTGGGTACCCTTTCCGCTTCCGGGTGGGCCAAATAAAATGAGATTAAACATGTCTGCAATGCATCATGGTAAAGAAAACGGGTCAAAAATAGCGAAGCTTACGCAAAATAAGCCAGCAAATAGATATTTTTCAAATAAATGACGGATGAGATTAAAATTGACAAAACGGATTATTTATTTTCACCCATCACGGCCGTGCGGATTTTTTGTTCCAGTTCGGCCATCAATTCGGGGTTATCCTGCAGGAGCTGGCGTACGGCATCGCGTCCTTGTCCGAGCTTATTGCCGTCATAGCTGAACCAGGAACCGCTTTTTTGCAGGATATTCAATTCTGTGGCCAGGTCAATGATTTCCCCCGCTTTGGAGATGCCCTGGCCAAAGATGATGTCGAATTCAGCCTGTTTGAAAGGCGGCGCCACTTTATTTTTCACTACTTTCACCTTTACCCGGTTACCGATGGTTTGTTCACCGTCCTTGATTTGGTTGATGCGCCGGATGTCGAGCCGCACGGAGGCATAAAATTTCAGGGCATTACCGCCAGTAGTGGTTTCGGGATTGCCAAACATCACTCCGATTTTTTCCCGCAGCTGGTTAATGAAGATGCAGCAGCTGTTGGTTTTGCTGATGGTGGCGGTTAGTTTGCGAAGGGCCTGGCTCATCAGGCGGGCCTGTAAGCCCATTTTGCTGTCGCCCATTTCCCCCTCCAATTCGCCTTTGGGCACTAGGGCGGCTACCGAGTCGATCACAATGACATCCACTGCACCGGAGAGAATGAGCCGATCGGCAATTTCCAGGGCCTGTTCGCCATAGTCGGGCTGAGAAATCAGCAGGTTGTCCACATCCACCCCTAAGCGCTGGGCATAGCTGCTGTCAAAAGCATGTTCCGCATCGATGATGGCACAAATACCGCCTTTTTTCTGAGCTTCGGCTATGGCGTGAATGGCAATAGTGGTTTTCCCGGTGGCTTCCGGGCCGTATATCTCAATGATTCTGCCGCGGGGAAATCCGCCCACACCCAGGGCCAGATCCAGCCCCAGAGAGCCGGTTGAAATCACCTCTATTTGCCTATCGGCCTTTTCTCCCATCACCATCACGGCTCCCTTGCCGAAATCTTTTTCAATTTTGTCAATGGTGAGGCGCAGGGCTTTCAATTTTTCATTTGTTTCTGCCATGATATTGAAGTATTAACCGTTAGAATTATGCGTTTCGAAATTACTAAAATGCAAACAAAATCTGTCGGAAATCTTGAACTACACGCAAATTTGCCCATATCCCGCGCAATGAAAATGCGCTTTTATCCCGACAGCCAAATCACGGCCAACATCTGGCTCACAAACCCCACTACAAATCCGGTGTAGACTTCAACAGGCTGATGGGCATGGAGCACTAACCTGCTGGTTAAAATGAATCCCGACAGCAGGATGGCAGCCATGATGGGCAACGATGGATTCAAATAAGGATCCTTGCTCAGCAGAATCATCACCGCCAGGATACTCCCCGCTGCCGTGGCATGTGCGCTGATCTTGAAGAAGATATTGCACAAAAAAACCAGGATAATGGCCACAAAATTGCCCAGCAAAAACGGATTTAGCACCTGTGGAAAAGCCTTGTCAAACGCAAATACCCGATAGATCCACCAGTAATAAATCATAATCGCCATATAGGGCACGATGCGGTCACGCCGGTTGGGCAATTGGATGGATGACACGAAGCCCGTAGCCTTTAACAACAATAAGGTGCCCAGCGGCAGGATAAGGGTATTCACGCAAATGGAGCTCATCACCCGAAAATGGGTATAGGCATCGATCTGAGGCAGCTCATAGCGATGTACCCAAAGCAGGAACGCACTTATGGCAAAGGGCATCCATAGCGGATGAAAGATTACCGATATGGCCATAGCGATCAAGCGCAATGACTTAGCAGCCTGAAAATCTTCTTCTGCGGCCGTTTTTTCGGGTGGTGTGGAGGGTGCAAATGAGCTGTGCTGGTTCATGTTAGAGTTGCTTACGCAAACGGGCAACCGGAATATTCAGCTGCTCGCGGTATTTGGCCACCGTGCGGCGGGCAATATTGTATCCTTTTTCCTGCAACAAACGCGTGAGCATTTCATCGCTCAAGGGCTTGCGTTTGTTTTCATTTTCAATTAAATCAAGCAAGATTTTTTTCACCTCTCGGGTCGATACCTCTTCGCCGCTTTCGGTGGGCAAGGATTCCGAGAAAAAATATTTCAGCGGATAGGTTCCGTATTCTGTTTGCACATATTTGCTGTTGGCCACCCGCGATACGGTAGAAATATCCAGTCCGGTACGTTCTGCAATATCTTTCAAAATCATAGGCTTCAGCTGGGTTTCATCGCCGGTTAAAAAGAAATCGCGTTGGTAATCCATGATCGTTTGCATCACGGCAAGCAGGGTATGCTGGCGCTGTTTGATGGCGTCAATGAACCATTTGGCTGCATCAATTTTTTGCTTGATGAATAAGATGGCTTCGCGCTGTCGCTTATCTTTTTTGGCCCCCTTCTCATAATCCTTGAGCATATCGCGATATTCGGAGGAGATGCGCAAATCCGGCGCATTGCGGGCATTTAGGGTAAGCTCCAGCTTCCCGTTGTTGTTGAGGATGAAAAAATCAGGGACAATATAGCTTTCCGCTTTGTTATCAGGAGCAAAGTTGTTGCCTGGCTTAGGGTTCAGATGGGTAATCAGTTGAATAACGGCTTTCAGCTCCTCGTCGCTCAGGCCCATGCCCCGCTGAATTTTTTCATAATGTTTTTTGATAAATGCATCAA
>JADGHY010000093.1 GCA_019683625.1 Thermoflavifilum sp.
GTTTTACCAACAGCTCTATAGGCTATTTTTTATGAACCAAATCATTTCACATGAATATTGCTATTGGATTACTTATCGGAGTGGGCGTAGCCGCATGTATCGTGGGCATCCTGATCGGGAAACTGATCTTTTCTAAAAATACGCAGATTCGCATCCAACAAGCCGAAGAACAAGCCCAAAAAATTTTAGCCGAAGCCCAGCTTGCCGCCGAAACGCTGAAAGAGAAAAAACTGCTGGAAGCTAAAGAAAAATACCTGCAGCTCAAAGCCGAATATGAAAAAGAAGTGCTTCAACGCAACCAGAAACTGGCTGAAGCCGAGAATCGCATCAAGCAAAAAGAACAATCGTTAAACCAGAAAACTGAAAATGCCCAACGGCAGATTCAGGAAAATGAAGCCCTGAAAGAAAACCTGCTGCGCCAGCTGGAACTGGTTAACCAAAAGCGTACCGAGCTGGAAAAACATCAGGAAGAACATATCCGTCGCCTGGAAAAAGTAGCCGGCCTGACTGCCGAGGAAGCCAAAGCACAGCTGGTGGAAAGCATGAAAGAGGAAGCACGTACCCAGGCCATGGCCTACCTGCAGGAAATGATGGAAGAAGCTAAGGCTAAGGCTAGCAAAGAGGCGAAAAAAATCATTATCCAAACCATCCAACGCACAGCGGCCGAACAAACTATCGAAAACGCCATCACCGTGTTCAACCTGGAAAGCGATGAAATCAAAGGCCAGATCATTGGCCGGGAAGGACGAAATATCCGCGCCATTGAGGCAGCCACCGGTGTTGACCTGATCGTCGACGATACCCCCGAGGCTATCGTGCTTTCCTGCTTCGACCCCTTGCGCCGTGAAGTGGCCCGCCTTTCGCTCCAGCGCCTGATTCAGGATGGCCGGATTCATCCCGCCCGGATTGAAGAAGTCGTGGAAAAAAC
The DNA here is from genome assembly GCA_019683625.1 of Thermoflavifilum sp. Taxonomy (GTDB): domain Bacteria; phylum Bacteroidota; class Bacteroidia; order Chitinophagales; family Chitinophagaceae; genus Thermoflavifilum. The sequence goes on from JADGHY010000093.1 coordinate 929, forward strand.
CAAACGCCAGCTGGAAGAACAGGTGATGGAAATCGGCGAACGTACGGTCATTGAACTGGGCATCCATGGCATGCATCCTGAACTCATCCGCATGGTGGGCAAAATGCGCTTCCGTTCTTCTTACGGACAAAATCTGTTGATGCATTCTAAAGAAACGGCCAACCTATGCGCCATTATGGCTGCTGAGCTGGGCTTGAATCCTAAACTGGCCAAACGGGCTGGCTTGTTGCACGATATCGGCAAAGTGCCTGACGAAGAAAGTGAACTCTCCCACGCCCTGCTAGGCATGAAGCTGGCCGAAAAGTACAACGAACATCCGGCCGTCGTGAATGCCATCGGAGCCCATCACGATGAAATAGAAATGACCTATATCATCGCTCCCATTGTCCAGGCTTGTGATGCTATCAGCGGTGCCAGACCAGGCGCCCGGCGAGAAATCATGCAAAGCTACCTGCAACGCATCAAAGACCTGGAAACCCTTGCCATGGGCTTTGCCGGCGTGGAAAAAGCCTATGCCATCCAGGCTGGCCGCGAATTGCGCGTGATCGTGGAAAGCGATAAGGTGAGCGATAGCGATGCCGATCGCCTCTCGTTCGAAATTGCCCAGAAAATCCAAAACGAAATGCAATTCCCCGGACAAATCAAAGTAACCGTCATCCGGGAAAAACGAGCCGTGAGCGTTGCCCGATAAGCTATGCCGCAACCCGAACTGAGCATCATCATCCCCACTTACCAGGAGGCCCATGGCATAGGCCAACTGATCAGGTATTTGCGCATGCATACCCAATCATACCCTGCAGAAATCCTGGTGGTGGACGGACAGAGTACCGACGGTACGGCCGAAAAAGCCCAGCAAGCCGGAGCCGACGCAGTATGGCAAAGCCAACCGGGCAGGGCCATCCAGATGAATGCCGGGGCCCGACATGCAAAAGCCGATATCCTCTATTTTCTCCATGCCGACACCTACCCGCCTCCCAGCTTCGTTTACGACATTCAGCAAGCTATTGCCAAAGGATACCATGCCGGCTGCTTTCGCATGCGGTTCGATTCCCCTCATTGGCTACTAAAGATTAATCAATTTTTTACCCGCTTTCCCTTCCTGTTCTGCAGAGGTGGTGATCAATCTCTTTTCATCACCCGCAGCTTATTTGAACAATTGTATGGTTTTAACGAGCACATGCAAATCATGGAGGATTTTGATATCATCTCAAGGATCCGGCAAATCACCAGGTTTTATATTATCCCGCGTGAAATCACCGTTTCTGCCAGAAAATACCAATACCACGGCTGGCTTGAAGTGCAGCTGGCCAACTGGAAAGTGATGCGGATGTGGAGAAAAGGTGCTTCTCAAGCAGAAATGATTGCGGCTTATAAGCGATTGCTTCATCATCGAACATCCAAAATTCCCCCGGCCGCACAGGATTGACAAGCTGAGCCGTTTTCCTTATGAGCTTCCTTACATCAGGATTTGTTTTGAAGCAAATCTCGTTTCCATGCTTCCGGTACGTCTTCCCACTCGTCCACATCGGGAAGGGTTTCTAACAAGGTGTAGGAAAGATTTTGCTTTTGGAGACACTGTACAGTGCATGATAATACGGCAGATGTGCTCCAGGGGATGTGTTCAAATATTTCGGGTATTGTGCGCCGTAAAGCCAATAAATAATATCCTCCGTCCTTTGCCGGGCCGATCACCGCATCAGCATGATGCAATGCCTCAAATGCCTGTTCAATGTGGGCAGCTGTCAAAGCATAACAGTCGCTGCCAATAATCACTGCCTTTTCATAAGCCAAATTGAAAATTTGCTGAAAAGCGTTTGACATACGCTTGCCTAAATCTTCTCCGCTTTGCAGGTATTTCCAATACGGTTCATGCCATATATCCCGATCGGGTATTTCATCTGCATAAAATACAAAGCGATCGGCAGCAACCGCATCGGCAACCTCTCGGGTATGCAGCAACAATCGCTTATATATCTGCAGGGTTAGGGCATCTCCAACAGCTCTTGCGATGCGTGTTTTCACCTTGCCAGCCTGAGCAGGACGCACAAAAATGATTAAGGCCCGCTTCATTTGTTTGGTTTACACAATTTGCCCGCCACAGCTGGAGCCCGCACCAGCCGTACATCCATAACAATGCTGATGCACGGCAATTGGCCTGTGCTGCAGCAGCTGCATGTCAAATTGAGCAATATGTCTGCTTTGTGAGGGTATCACCGGAATATTTAACATCTGGTTGAAATCGCAATCATATAAATATCCCTGCCAGTCAACCGAAATGGTATTTCGGCACATCACTCCCTTCACCGCAGCCGGATTGAAAGCCTGTACCAACAATTGCATATAATGTTCATAATTGCCTGATGCAAGTAAATATTCCAGGTAACGACTTATCGGCATATTGGTGATGACATATAATTCATTAAACCGAATCTGATATTTTTCAAATAGCTCTTTTTGATATTGCCGCTGCAGCTCTTTTTGGGCAGGCGGCAAAAAAGCACCTGCCGGATTATACACGAGATTTAACAAAAGTCCTGTTCCTTCCACGCCATATCCCACGGCATTTAACCTGCGTAAGGCTTCAATGGATTGTGCAAACACCCCATCACCCCGTTGCCTGTCTGTTCGTTCAGCTGTGTAAAACGGCAGAGAAGCAATGACTTCTACACGATGATCCCGGTAAAACAAAGGCAAATCATGATACTTTTTATTTGCCAGGATAATAGTGAGGTTACATCTTACCATCACATGCACCTGCAGTTGAGCCAATTGCTCCACCAGCCAGCGGAAATCAGGATTCATTTCAGGTGCACCGCCAGTAATATCCACGATGGCAATGCCATGGCGGGCCACTACATCAATACACTGCTGCATGGTGTTCCGGGTCATGATTTCCTTGCGATCGGGTCCTGCATCCACATGGCAATGCTTACAGGTTTGGTTGCACATCTTCCCGATATTCATTTGCAGAATCTCCACTTTATCTGCCTGCAAAGGATATTGCTGATGTTTTGCTAACATGCTTGCAAATGCAGGGATACGATCCGATATGGATCTTTCCAGCACGGCTATCTGTGCCTCAGTACTGGATAACGGATGATGTTGTGCAGCTAAAGATTTCATAGCCATTTGCATGATGTTACATGGAAATTTCCTTGACTTTATTCATCATCTGTACCCCATGCACCAATGAAGCACCTCCGCGGATAGCCGCAGCTACATGAACAGCTTCCATCATCTGGGCTTCACTCCATCCTTTGCTGAATGCATCTGTGCTGTAAGCATCAATGCAATAAGGACATTGTACGGCATGGGCTACTGCAAGGGCAATCAGCGATTTCTCCCGGGCACTGAGGGCCCCATCCTGAAATACTTCTCCGTAATAAGCAAAGAATTTTTCGGCCAACGCTGCCTGAAACTGGCTGATCTCGCCAAATTTGGCCAGGTCTTCTGCATGGTAATAATGTGGTCTGTTAGTCATGGTGTGGTATGTTGAAAGTGATGAAGAAATAATGTCCAGTCATAAGGCTTAAATTTCACCCGTGGGTGCACATCTTGTGAAATAAATCCAAGTTTTTTCACCAGGGCAACCATCTGTTTTTTCCCGCCAAAATCATGTCGGAACCAGCCCATGATAGCGGGCAGATACAGCACATTTTTTACGCTATCATAACTGACTGTATTGAACAGATAGTTTCGCATAGCAAGATCCAGCTGTTCATCAATATGCGATGCATCATAAAATGCAATAGGCGGACAACTTTTGGCGCCACAGTTCAAAGCAAAATGAATGCGATCATCGAGTGCATCCACCCGGAATTTCTTCTCAAAAGCCGAAGGAAAGGGCTTATTGAAATACCCTAAACTCCATTTGATCTTTGAATGACGAAGCATGCCATGTTCAATATCATCTAAACTTAGCCAATGATTAGCTATGAGGATAGACGGAGTTTTGAAAAACCTGTGCCGATGATGGTATAATGTGGTATCCTTTTCGAGCAGAATCTGCACATAGGCATTGTATATATTCAGCCAGAAAGCCTTTTTATGGGCGTCATCATACAGCTGTTTACCCAGTTGTTGCGGGGAAAATTTGGCCAGGCTATCCGCATAAGTCTGATATGCATCGCCCGTCCGCACGGCATACCATATTTTTCCCGCCCATGCCATCGCATTTCCCGAAGCAATAACCGTTTGAGCTTGTATATGATGGCCAGCAATCCCTGTCATTCCACAGAACAAGAGCAAAATTTTTTCATGCCAAACCATGTTATCCTATATTTACGTAGATTCTCTTGTTTTGGTTTAATCATCCACAATGAATCTTCCGGCACGCGTCCATGAAGCAACCAACTTTTTGATTCAATCGGGCGTCCATCGCCCCGATGCAGCCATTATCTTAGGATCCGGATTGGATGCCCTTCTCTTGCAGGTACAAGTGCTTCAGCAAATTCCCTATTCCGCTATTCCTCATTTTCCTCAAGCCACCGTTTCTTTTCACAAAGGTGAGCTGGTATGGGCCACTGTGGGAGGCCTGAACATATTGATCATGCATGGGCGATTTCACTATTATGAAGGGTATAGCCTGCAGGAAGTAAGCTTCCCCGTGCGGATCATGCATGCATTAGGCGCCCGCTGGCTGATCATCAGCAATGCTGCCGGTGGCATCCGTCGCGATCTTCGCAAGGGTGATCTGGTATTGATTGAAGATCATATCAATTTATTACCCGATAATCCCTTACGTGGCCCTCATGATCCCTCGTATGGCGAACGATTTCCTGATATGAGCAGGCCTTATGATGCCCATTTCCGAAATCTGTTAAAAAATGTGGCAGCCCGGGAAGGGATCGAATTAAAGTCGGGAATTTATGCGGCTGTCATGGGCCCAAGCCTGGAAACACGGGCCGAATATCGTTACCTGCGCACCATTGGTGCCGATATGGTGGGCATGAGCACCGTGCCGGAAGTGATTGTAGCCAATCAGGTGAAACTTCCCTGCACGGCCATCAGCGTTATCACCGATGAATGTGATCCCGATCATCTGATGCCTGTGAGTGTTGAAGAAATTCTGGCCACAGCCCAACAGGCCGATCAACAATTAACACGGCTGATGATAGCCAGCCTGCATCAATGGGCCGAACTCACTTCATAACTGCTGAACTTGTTGTGCAACAAATTCCGAAATGCCTGCCGGTCTTCTTCCTTGAAAGCACTCCAGGGAATGATGAAAAACGAACGCGTGTTGCGATACAAGTAAATATAATCTCGCGTTTCTACCACATTCCGAAAACTTTCCCAGCGAATCATGTGTTCCCCACTGCGCGTGCCGATGGCCATGCCCTGATCTTCTAACTGCAACCGGATGCTGTCCTTAAACGTAGCCGATTTATTGTAGGTCAATACCGGTAGCCAAAACCAGAAAATCAAAAGCAACAACAGAATCATCATAAAAATCCCAAAAACGGCACCGAATGAAACATAGCCCAACAGATTACCTACTACCGTGATGCCAAAAAGCACCATGAGCGTGATCCGCAGAAACTTTACTTCACTCCGGCTCAGAAAGTGCACGCGAAGGGCATTGATCACAGAAGCCCGATCATAAGTAAATTCTACTCGCATACGTCGAAGATCATTTCCTAAACAAGCAGTTTTAAGACATACAGTCGGGTACTGAAACTTTCCCCATCGAGAAATGAAGGGTGTCCAGCTCCGGATACCGGTGTTTTAAATACTCCACATATTGCTCGATTTCCGACCACTGTACATCAAAAGGGGGAAGCAAATCGGGTTGTTCTTTACCCTGATGCGGGATATGTTTTGCTTGCTGGCTAAGCTTCATATACCAACTATAAAAACGCAACACCGTCGCCGGCAAGCTATTGGATTTTTCGCATGCAGGCATGGCAGGCGTAAAACCCGGATACATGAGCATAAGCTTTTCTATGGTCATTTCCTCACAGGGAACCGGATGGGCTGCGCGTTGCTTCAGGCCCGGCTGTTCGGCTGCATGTACCCCTACCGGTAGCATACATAACAAAAACAGCCATCCATAATGTGGAGATCCCCTCATGTTTCTCAGTTAAACAATTCATAAAAATACAGCTTTTCAAGGTTTGCCATGGTAAAATTCCGACTTATTTTGTCTGCTCATTGTACCTGAATGATGGAAAAAGCTTTTTTGAACTGGAGCGGAGGGAAAGATGCCATGATGGCTTATTTCCTGCTTTCCCAATCGGCCCGGTATCAGATCCGCTACCTGCTCACCACCTTCAATACGGCATACCGAAGGGTGTCTATGCATGGGGTGCGGGAATCTTTAATGGAATTGCAGGCACAAGCCCTTGGCCTTCCGTTGAAAAAAATATGGTTACCCGAACAGGCCTCTATGGAAATTTATAACCGCACCATGGCCCAGGCCTTGCAGACGCTGGCTCAGGAAGAAGTTTACACGGCCGTATTCGGAGATATCTTTCTGCAAGACCTGCGGCAATATCGGGAACAGCAGCTTGCCCAGGTGGGCATGAAAACCGTTTTCCCCCTGTGGCAGATGGATAGCCGTGAGCTCCTCAAACAATTTGTGCAGGCAGGATTCCGGGCTGTTGTGGTTTGTGTAAATGCGCAAAAGCTGGATATCTCTTTTGCAGGACGCATCATCGATCATAGCTTTCTCCAAGCATTGCCACCCGACGTGGATCCCTGCGGCGAAAATGGGGAATACCACAGCTTCGTGTTCGACGGCCCCTTGTTTCGCTTCCCTGTAGCGTTTCAAAAAGGAGAAATTGTGAAAAAACATTTCCCACCCTCTTCGGAGACTTCTTCGGAATGGGATACCGCTTATTGGTATTGCGACTTGATTCCTGCAAACGAAAACGGCGCCTAGAAAGGCGCCGACGTTTGTTACTAT
>JADGHY010000094.1 GCA_019683625.1 Thermoflavifilum sp.
ATCCAGGATTAATCTGTGAGTAGTTTATCTGTTTCGAAAAAAACCAAAGACGCGGCATTGCTCGATCGGCTGCTCTGTCATGACCGGAAAGCTTTGCAACAAATTTATGATTCCTGCTTTCCGATGATCAGAGCCATGGTGAAGAAAAATAACGGTCTTGAGGAAGATGCGGAAGACATATTCCAGGAAACCCTGATCATCTTGCTGGAAAGGGCTCAATCACCGGATTTTACGCTCACCTGCAGCCTAAAAACTTATGTGTATGCGGTGAGCAGGCATCTGTGGCTCAAACGCCTGGAGGCCGTCCAACGCCAGCTCCCCCTGGCCGACGGACTCGCCGAATGGCTTCCGGTAACCGATGATATTACCCGATATCAGGAGCATGATCAGGCATTCCGTGACATGGAAGCCGCACTGAATCAATTGGGTGAACCCTGTAAAAGCTTGTTGGAGCATTATTATATTTTCAACAAAAGCATGGCTGAAATAGCAGAAATCTTTGGATATACCAGCTCAGATAATGCTAAGAATCAGAAGTACAAATGTTTAATGCGCCTGAAAAAAATTTTTTTCGCCTATCATGCCCATCGTAAGGGCGATAATTTTTCAAAAAGAAAATAACGCATCAGGTATGGAAACAAGGAGTGAATGGCTCGATCGCATACACCGGTATCTGCAGGGGGAAATGGACGTTGCGGAACAAACAACCTTCCTGCAAATGTGTGAACAAGATCCTCAACTGCGCCAGTGGGTTGAAGAAGAACGGCATTTTATCCACATCCTGAAAACAGGTTTTCATCGCCAGTGGATTAAACAGGCTTTCGCTTCTTCCCATCTCAGGCCTAACGCACATCCTGGCGGCAGGCTCATCCAAACAGGTAAAGAATGGCTGGCCCATATTGCCGTGGCGGCAACCGTGGCCTTGCTGGTTTCCCTGGTAGCTTTTTGGTCGTTTAACCAGCTCTATATCCGTCCCAATAAAATGGGATATGTGGACCTTCGAAGAGCAATCGATAATATCCAACGTTCTCAATATGCCCTGATGAACGACATACATCGCAACGGAAAAGCCCCATCTAATCCCGGCACATACGGCGGAAGCGGATTTTTGATTTCTGATAATGGATATGTGGTCACCAACTATCACGTCATCCGCAATGCCGATTCAATTTATGTACAGGATAACAAAGGCAATGCTTATAAAGCTAAAGTGGTGTTCCAGGACCCGCGGTCCGATCTGGCCATCGTGAAAATCTTGGATTCAGGCTTTTGCATCAACCGCCCCCTCCCCTATGCGCTTTTTGCTGGCGAAGCTCCCCTGGGCGAGCAGGTGTTTACCCTTGGCTATCCGAAAGATGAAATTGTTTATGGCGAAGGTTATATCAGCTCAGAAACAGGCTACCGGGACGATAGCACAGCCTATCAGCTTTCCATTCCCGTAAATCCCGGCAACAGTGGCGGACCTTTATTCGACAGCAAGGGCAGAATCATCGGCATCATCAGTGGCAAACAAGGTGAATCTGATCGGATTGCCTTTGCCATCAAAGCCACTTACCTGAAAGCCATATTAGACAGCTTGCCTAACGATTTCAACAAACGTGCCCTGCTCAGGCCCCACGCCATCAGAGGCCTGTCGAGCAATGATATTGCCCATAACCGAGTAGCCTTGCTCAAGCAATTGAAGGATTATGTGATGATGGTGAAAGTGTATAATTAAACACGAGCTTTTTTAAGCTTTTCCCACATTAGCAATTCCAGAAGCCGGCTTTACTCGCTGAATAACCACTATCTCTTGCACACCCGGGTCATGAGATCTGTGTGGATGTATTATCTTTATCGGCAAGAAATCAACGGATACGCATGGATTTGCATTTGACCGGAAAGGTATTCATTGTGACAGGCGGAGCCAAAGGCATTGGTGGAGCCATTACCGATGTATTGTGTGCCGAAGGTGCTCACGTGGTCATTGCAGGAAGAAATGCGGCTGATCATGCAAAAAAATTAACGGAGCTGCGTGAAAAGGGATTTACAGCCTGGGCCATAGAAGCCGAACTTACCCAAGTAGATGCCTGCAAGAAAGTAGTGGATTTTACCTGGCAAACATTTCAACGCATTGACGGACTGGTGAACAATGCCGGTGTGAATGACGGTGTGGGTTTGGAAAAGGGCGATCCGGCCCGTTTTATGCTTTCATTGGAGAAAAATCTTTTGCATTATTATGTGATGGCGCAGCTCTCGCTGCCGGCACTCAAACAATCCCAGGGTGCCATCGTGAATATTGGCTCCAAAGTATCGCTTACCGGCCAAGGTCACACCTCCGGTTATGCGGCTGCCAAAGGAGCCATCAATGCCCTTACGCGCGAATGGGCCGTGGAATTGCTGCCTTACCAGATTCGGGTGAACACCGTATTGCCCGCCGAAGTATGGACCCCGTTTTACGCTTCCTGGATTCAAACCTTTCCCGATCCGGAAGCGAAGCTATCCTCCATTACCCGGCATATTCCCTTAGGTAAACGCATGACCAAACCCGAAGAAATTGCCGATATGGTGGCATTCTTGCTTTCCGATCGTTCCTCACACACCACGGGTCAGATTGTGGTAGTGGACGGAGGATATACCCATTTAGATCGCGCTATTGATCCGTTGTAAACTGTTTTTGTTGTTGTGTATGCCACGCATCCATTATGCCACTTGCCCCGTCTGTTCCTCTCCAGCTGTACAATTTCGCATGCGCCTGCGCGATCATGCCGTATCAAAGGAATGGTTTGAACTCTGGTCTTGTGCAAGCTGCCAGGCTTTTTTTACCCAGGATATTCCAGATCCATCAGATATCGGAACCTATTATGCATCCGAAAATTATATCTCCCATACGGATACCCGAAAAGGTTTTCTTTTTAAAGCTTATCATGTAGCTCGGTGGTTTTCCTTGCGATGGAAATACCATATCATCGAAAGCACTTACAGAGCTTTACCCGAGGCTAATCATGCCCGAACCGTTTATCCTCATGTACTGGATATAGGATGCGGCACAGGCAACTTCCTACACATGATGCGCCAACACGGCTGGCAACCTGATGGCATTGAACCCAGCGAACGAGCCAGAAGCCTTGCACGAGAAAAATATCAGCTTACCATACATGAGCCCGCACAGCTGCGGGATTTGCCTGATGGGCATTATGCCCTGATCACCCTTTGGCATGTGTTGGAACATATTCACGAGCTCCATCACACGCTATCGGAAATCTATCGATTGTTACATCCACAAGGGCTGGTGTTCATTGCCGTGCCCAATTATACTTCCACGGATGAGCATTTTTTCGGCAATTACTGGGCTGCTTATGATGTACCCCGGCATTTGTTCCATTTTGCACCGCATACTATGCAGGAGTTGTTGAAAGCCTATCGGTTTGATGTGGTGAAAATCCTACCGATGCGCATGGATGCATGGTATATTTCCTGGTTAAGTGCACAATATGCCCGGCAACGCTTGCCATTTGTTTACGGTATGATGATTGGTTGCCTCAGTTGGCTGGTCTCTTATCGCTATCCTCTCCGATCCAGCTCATTGCTGTATATCGCACGTAAAGCCAAAGCTTAACCACCGGTTAACTATTTTTAAAAATGTCTTTGCATGGCATGGTACAGGCTTTGAAATATTTGATGCAACACTCACTTTAAAACGTTAGGTTATGAAAAAATGGTTGATGTCCCTGGCCCTTTTGGCCATCGTATCGGGTACTGCTTTTGCGCAGCATGTAAAAAAAGACACGACGGCTGCCAAAAAATCCTACCACAAAGAACATGTGATGCACAAAAAAGGCACGCATCCTGTCAAAAAGGGTGGTAAAGACAGTACCTCCAAAGGGGGCAAGTAATGCCATCCCCAATGGAATACAACAGCGCAGGTACCTAACCTGCGCTGTTTTTATTCTGCCTTATTCTTTCTCCATCTTAAGCCATGTAAATAACAATACATTAACGATGTATAACAAGCCATTAACCTCAAACTTCCGGGGCCGTACTTAGTTTTACAATCTCTTTTACAGCTATCTGTGCAGGTGCACCAGAAGGTGCGGCTGCACAATAGCAGAGAGTAGTAATTTTTCAAAGGGTTAAGACCTCCCTGTTCTCAGGGAGGTATTTTTTTATTATCTTTCTGCAAACACATCCTGTTTGCGCCTAACCCCTACGCTCCGAACATACCTGCTCGCGCTGTGGATCACGTTTACGGCGAAAATGCCTTGTGCTGCCGATGATTTTCAGCTCATCCTCAATGGCTTGCCTCAACTGCATGTGGCAGATTCACCTGGCTTTCAGGTTTCTCCCGGCTGCCAGTTGTCCTATTCTGCCATCCTGAAATTTCCCTTCAACAGCCATCCGGCAGCCATGGAAGAATGGATGAAGGCCTATGGCTATCAAGCCTGCTATTGGATCCGGTTCTCCCTGGAAAATACCACCAGCCAAACTATCGAAGCTTACCTGCACGTGGATTTTTTTGGAAAAATTGTGCTTTATGCCCTGATCCCGGGCGACACGCTGCAATATACCGGTGGGCCAGATGTTAGCAGCTCACCCCACACACCGGTGGCTACACTGCATGCTATCCGATTCCAGGTACCGGCTCATCAGCAAATCCAATATCTGGTGCAACTTTCTTCAACGTCCGACGACGACTTAGGTGCCACAAACCTGGAAATTTCCAGCCCGACTTCTTTATCACAATCTTTTCTCCGGCAATATTTCCATGACCGATTGACCCGATTGCTGCAATTGCTGTTTTTAGGTTTTATGTGCTCGCAAATGCTCTATGTGCTATTTCAATGGATGATTGTCAAAAGAAAAGAATATCCCTACTATTTTCTTTATCTCGGACTGGTTACCCTGTACTACCTGCATAAATATTACCATCAGATCGGCATCTACTGGCCTTTTGCCTACTATCCTGAGCTGAGATTCTACTTAAAATCCATTTTGCTGATGCTGCCTTATCTGTTCTATCTCAAATTCATCCGGAATTTCCTGGAATTAAGCACCCTCGATAAAAATGTGGAAAGGCAAATCATCAGGCTGGAAAATGGAATTGTCATTTATATGATTGTCGACCTCTTGCTGCGGACATGCTTTCCGGAAAAAACTTGGATCAATGAATTGCTCATGATAAGCATTTTCATTGTGTTCATGTATTGCCTGTATCTGATTTTTTTGTTGATGAAACATCATGATTTATTGATTTCTTTAATTCTCACGGGTGGATTAATTGCCGGTGCAGGCGGTGTGGCAGGCATCCTGATTACACTCTTGGAAAATAACATGGGCATCATACACATCAACCTTAACAACTTAGTCCCCGGCCAGATCGGGGTTTGCATAGAAACCATCATCTTCACCACTTCTCTGGGCATCAAGATCAGAAGAATCGAGAAAGAAAAAATAAAAAATCAGCAAAAGCTTATTCAGCAATTGCAAGAGAATGAATTGCTTCGGATGAATATGGAGAACATCCGGAATAAAATAGCACAAGACCTGCACGATGATATTGGCGCAACCCTGAGCTCAATTTTATTGTATAGCCACGCCGCCATGCAACGAAAAAAAATGAGTACCCAAGAAGCAAAAGCCATTTTCGATAAGATCAATCGCATATCCACAGACATGATGGAAAACATGAGCGACATCGTTTGGGCCATCCATCCCCTACAAGATAGCATGGAAAAACTGATTCACCGCATGATCTATTATGCCTTGCCGCTTGCCCGGGCAAAGAATATAACATTTCACTTTCATGAAGGAGAGCAGGTCAGAGACGTGGAGCTGGATATGAACAAACGAAAAAATATCTTCCTGATTTTTAAAGAAGCAATATGCAATGCATTAAAATATGCGGAGGCCACTCTGATTGATGTAAACCTATACCTGAATGATGGACAGCTCCATCTGGTAATTAAAGACAATGGAAAAGGCTTTGCAGAACAGGATACCGAAGGAAACGGGCTGAGAAATATGAAATACCGCTGCCGGGAATGTGATGGTGAGATAACCATATCTTCTGCGCCGGGACAGGGGACCTGTATTCATTTGCAAATCCCGGTTCAAATCAGATGATTATCCGATTGCTCATTTTTATGTAATCCACGAATTTCGCCGCAATGGCATACAAAACTCCACATTCGCATCTGATACGGGTGGCCATCATTGAAGATAACGCCGCCCTGAGGGATTCCCTTCGCGAAGTTCTGCAAGAATCCGGTAAAATTGATGTGGTATCTATGTTAGATAGCTGCCATCTGATTGTTCCGGAATACCGAATTGCTAATCCGGATGTGGCATTGGTGGATATTGGTTTAAAAGGTGAAGAATCGGGCATTGATTGTGTGCACATTATTCACAACTATTTCCCTGAGGTGCGCATCATGATGTACACCGTCTTTGCCGATGATCAAAAAATATTCGATTCCATCTGCGCGGGTGCCTCCGGTTATATTTTAAAAAACACACCTCCGGAAGAAATTGTGCAATCGCTCATCATGCTCTATGAAGGAGGGGCACCTATGACACCTTTTATAGCCAACCGCACGCTTGAGATTTTCCGGAATAAATTACAACCCACGGCTCATGAATGGGGCCTCACGGGACGTGAGAAAGAAATCCTGGAATGCTTGTCAAACGGAGAAACCTACCAGCAAATTGCCAGCAAATTGTTCATCAGCATCAGCACCGTCCGCACCCATATCATGCACATTTATGAAAAACTCCAGGTGAATTCCAAAATAGAAGCTATCCGGAAAATGAGATTGTAAATCAGATGATCATCCGATTGCCCTGAACCTTTCACTAAAATAATTTTACATCAACATTATTGATCCTAAACATACAGCCATGAAAAAAATAATTTTTTTCTCTTTATGGTACATTGCTGTGATGATTGGCTTTTCTGCACCTGTGCACGGACAGCTTCTGAAGCGGCTGGGAGATGCCGTGAAAAATCGTGCTGAAGACAGGGCAGAACAACGTACGGAAGAGGCTACCGATAAAGCCATGGATAAAGTGGAAAATGGAGTAAAAAATAAGGGTAAGGCTGTTTCGTCATCAAATGATTCCGACCAATCCAATACCTCCACTCAGCCTTCAGGCAAGGCCGAAAACCTAAGCGTAAAATCCTATAAAAATTACGACTTTGTGCCAGGGGATAGCATCATTTTTATTTCCCAATTAGAAAATGAAAAAATTGGAGAAATTCCTTCTCAGTTTAATTTATTGGAAGGCCAAATAGATGTTCAGAATGAAGACGGAGAAAACGTCATTCACATTCCGCAAGGCCCAGGAGCTGTTTTTACGCCAAGGATGAGCGACCAGGAATATATGCCCGATCAGTTTACCATCGAGTTCGATTTTAAAAATGAAAAATCGGGGTTACATCATCTGAGTGTGGACTTCGGCCATCGAAAATATTACGCCGGAGGAGAAGAAATTCTGCCGGGAATGGATTTTGGGATTGATGGGGTATCCTGGACAAACGATGGAAACTATCCCGATGCATTAAATAGCCAGTTAGAACAGCCCATGACCTGGCATCATATTGCCATAGCAATCAATAAACATGTGGGAAAAGTTTATGTAGATCAGTTTAGGGTCATCAATGTAAATAACCTGACCGGAGACCCCCATAATGTAACTTTTGTAGTGAATGGATATGAAAATTCTTATATCAAAAATATCCGAATTGCTGCCGGCGGCATTGATTTATATAAACAAACCACTACTCCCGCCAGAATTGTGATGCATGGCATCTTGTTCGATG
>JADGHY010000095.1 GCA_019683625.1 Thermoflavifilum sp.
AAATAATATGAAAGTAGGGCGGTGTTTGTGGCTTGAATTTGTGCTGGCGGGCTTAATCAGTAGGTCAACAGGCGGAAGAGCACCTCTTCAAAACGAGCCCGGGCAAGAAACTGGGCTTCGAGTGGTGCGGCAAAAGGCACGGGAGTATCTAAGCTGGCACAGCGCATGACCGGGGCATCAAGATAGGGGAAGCAGTGCTCAACAATACGGGCGGCAATTTCGGCGCCGATGCCCCCCGTTAGGGTGTCTTCGTGGAAGACGAGTACTTTTCCGGTTTTTTTCACAGAACGCTCTATGGTAGCCATATCCAACGGCAGCAGGCTTCGCAAATCAACGATTTCCATATCCACATCGGGATGGGCGGCCGCGTATTGGAGGGCCCAGTGTACGGCTGCGCCGTAAGCCACAATCGTGCAGGCCTGTCCTTCAGCCACCACCCGGGCTTCGCCTATCGGAACGGCATAGTATCCTTCAGGCACCGGCCCCGAAACACTTCGGTATAAGGCTTTGTGTTCGAAAAACAATACCGGATTGGGATCTTCTATGGCCGCAATCAGCAAACCTTTGGCATCTTCCGGCAGAGCCGGGTAAACAATTTTCAATCCGGGGACATGAAAAAACCAGGCTTCATTGCTCTGGGAATGAAAAGGCCCACCGCTAAGGCCTGCCCCCGTGGGCATGCGAATGACCACATCGGCTGGTTGGCCCCATCGATAATGAATTTTAGCCAGGTTATTGACAATCTGATGAAAGGCACAGGACACAAAATCGGCATATTGCATTTCCACTATGGCCTTGAAATGCAGCACACTCAATCCCATTGCCGCACCCACGATGGCGCTTTCGCAAAGCGGCGTGTTCCTTACCCGTTCTTTTCCAAATCGGTCACATAGGCCTTCTGTTACTTTGAACACTCCCCCATATTCGGCAATGTCTTGTCCCATTAAAATTAATTCCGGATGTTCTGCCATGGCCAATTCCAATGCTTCCCGGATGGCTTCGATAAACTTTTTTTCCGGAGCTTTTTCGCGCATAGCCAGGGGAAGCGGTGGTGTGGGGGCATATATATCGTTCAGCTCAGCTTGTACATTCGGCTGTGGAACATGAAACGCCTCAGTAAGTTGAAGTTCGGCTTCTATTCGTTGATGAAACTCCTGTTGAATCGCCTGGATATCCTGAGCAGTAAGGATATTTTCCTGCATCAGAAAACGGGCGAATTGCTCTACGGGATCCTTTTTCTTCCAGGTCTCTATTAATTCGGTGGGCACATAGCGGGTACCGCTGGCTTCTTCATGCCCCCGCATCCGGAAGGTGATACATTCGATGAGCACGGGTTTATTTTCCTGAATGCAGTACTTCCGGGCTTCCTTCACGGCATGATAAACCTCCAGCACATTGTTGCCTTCTATGGTAAAGCCTTGCATACCGTAAGCAATAGCCCGGTCGGAGAGCCGTTTGCAACGATATTGTTCATCGACAGGCGTAGAAATGGCATATCCATTGTTTTCAATCAGAAAGATTACGGGTAAATCCCATACGGCAGCCACATTCAGCGCTTCATGAAATTCTCCTTCGCTGGTGCCCCCCTCTCCGGTGAATACGAGCGTGGCTTTCTGGTTTGATTTAAGTTTTTGGGCAAGGGCAATGCCATCGGCCACAGAAAGTTGGGTGCCCAGATGGGAAATCATCCCGAAGATATGATGGGAGGAGCTGCCGAAATGGAAGGAACGCTCGCGCCCTTTGCTATATCCCTGCTGCAGGCCTTTCCATTGGGCAAATAGCCGATGAAGAGGCATACCCCGGGCAGTGAACACACCCAGATTGCGATGCAACGGCAGGATCCATTCATCGGCGTCCATGGCCAGCGTGGCGCCTACGGCTATGGCTTCTTGTCCTATGCCTGAAAACCATTTGCTGATTTTATTCTGCCTGAGCAGGATCAGCATTTTTTCCTCAATCATCCTTGGCCAGAGCAGCTGTTTGTACAGGTCAATCAACGTTTCATCAGCCAATTGCTTGCGATCGAAATACATCTCCGTTTTATTTACATCTCTCCTTCTGCCTGCCTGCGCTGGCTTTCAAAAAAAGAGGAAATCAACGAAAGAATAATGCTAAACAACAATGCCCACCAGAAACCATCGACCTGAAAACCGCTCACCAAATGGCTGGCCAGCAAAATCAAACAAGCATTTATCACCAGCAAAAACAACCCCAGGGTAAATACCGTGATGGGCAAGGTGAGAATGATCAGCAAAGGTTTGATGAAGGCGTTTAACAAGGCCAATACCAATGCAACCAGTACTGCCGTAATAAAATTATCCAGATGTACGCCCGGTAAAAGATACGACGTGATTAATACGGCAAGGCCAGATACCAATATACGGGCAATAAACCGCACCGGAATAGTTTTTTGAAAAAGCAATATAAGAAAATGCCAGATTATATCAGGCCTGGCATCGGTTGTTTGTCGTTACTATGCTGCAGCAGCTAAAATACCACAACTTCATAGAACAATTCCGGAAGCAAATAGCGCCTGGCCACGTCCAGCAATGCTTCACTGGTGGCTGTTTTAAAGGTATGTATTTGCCGGCGATGATCCTCGTCGGTTTGCCCCCTCAGGATCAGGCTCCGCCATTTCTTGATTTGCTGGATGGGGCCATCAAACCTGCCCAGCAGCACCCCAATCAAATAATTTTTTACCACCTGCAACTCCTCATCTGATACTGGCTCACTGGTCAGGCGGTGAAATTCACGGTAGATTTCCTCTGTGGTAGCTTTGGCTACCTGCCGGCCCACTTCCGCAGCAATCAGCCAGGAGGCATATTGCCCATCATACGGATAAACCAACGAATAAATCCCATACGTGTATCCTTTTTCTTCGCGGATATTGCTCATGAGCCGGGAACCAAAATAGCCGCCCAAAATGGTATTTAACAGGAGAAGCAGGTTAAAATCAGCATGCTCATATCCGGGCAATATCCTGGCCATGCGAACTGCTGCCTGAACAGCCTGTTCATCAATGGTTTTGCTGAGCTGATGGCTGGAGGCCGTCTCAGGTGCAGGAATCACGGGCCTGGCCGGGGAGCTTTGCGGGGAATTTTGCCCAAAATATTGATTCAGCAGGTTGATGAATTGATCTTCAATTTTACCGGCCATGAAAATTTTAGCCGCAGGAAGAACATAATGGCGACGATGAAATTGCTGCAACATTTCACGGTTCAGGCTGTCGTAGTCAGCCTCCTGTTCATACCGGCCGTATGGATGTTTGGGGCCAAACAATACTTCATCCATCAGCTTGTCGGCCACGAAATCTGATTTTTTCATATTGATCCGCAGCTGTTGCTTCTTGGTTTCCTGATAGAGGTGAATTTCTTCCTCAGGAAAAACGGGATCGGTGATGATTTCCCATAAAACCGGTAATAATTTGGGCAAATGCTTGCTTAACATGTACACCCCAAAGCCGGCCACCTGGGATTCGGTGTAGGCATCCAGAAAAGTACCATAAAAATCAATGAGCTCATCCAGTTCCCGGGCCGAGTGTGTTGATGTTCCGTGTTTCATCAGCGCATTGGTTGCCGAAGCTTCCAGGACATGTGACGTAAACACCTCTCCGGCAGGAAACACAATATCCAGATGTACGGTTTCATAATGATCGGCCCGCAGCACATAAACGGGTACACCATTATCTAACAGGATGCGTTCATAGGGAGTGAGTTTCACGTCAAAAGCTACAGGAGCCGTGATGGGCGGGCGTTGGGTGCGATCTGCAATCAGGGTGGAAGACATGGCTTTTTTATTTTTCGATTCAATGAGGTTATTGCTGAGGTTGGGCTACAGGATGATCTGTATGCTGTGCGGCCGTACAGGATGGATGCATTGCCTGGCTCAGATAGTATAACACATTGGCCTTTTGCTCTTGAAAAAGCTGTTGAGCCAGCTGTTGCACGGCATCTGTGGATACGGCTTCAAAGCGATGCATTTGTTCATTGATCCATTCGGCTTTTCCCAGCCATTCAAAAAAAGCCAGGTTAATAGCCCGGCCCAGCAGACTGGTTTCTTCAAAGGCAAAAAGGCTTTCCAGTTTATTTTTGGCCTTTTGCAATTCCTGTTCGGGAATTTTGTTTGCCTGCACCTCCTGAACAACATCCCAAATAGCTTTTTCGGCTTGTTCCGGAGTAATGCCCTGCAATAATTTTCCTTCGATGACAAGCAGGCCGGGGTCGGCACTTTCCAGCACATAAGCATGAATCTGGCTGAAATATTTTTTTTCTTTGACCAGCTGCTGATGCAAACGCGATGATTCTCCCTCACCCAGGATTTGTGCCAGGAGTTCGGTGGCATAATAGGCTTCGTCCAGGCGTGCGCACATGGGGAAAGCCATATACAAAGCGTCGGCAGGAACATCTTTGCATACCGTACGCGTGCGTTTGGCCCGTTGTTCAGGTTCCTGCGGCAGTTGACGATGATAAGGCGCTCCTGCGGGAATATCGCCAAACCATTTTTCAATGAGCGGTTTCACTTCCTGACAGCGTATGCCGCCGGCAACCACCAGAATGGCATGATTGGGCCGGTAATGCTTGTAAAAAAAAGCTTTTACATCTTCAAGCCGCGCTTGTTCAATATGCGCAAGCTCTTTCCCGATCGTCATCCAGCGATAGGGGTGCACCTGATAAGCCATTTCCCGGAGAATCTGCCAAACATCTCCATAGGGCTTATTGAGGTAATGTTCTTTAAATTCTTCGCAGACTACTTTGCGTTGTACATCCAGGTTTTTTTCGCTGAAATCCAGTTCCAGCATCCGATCGCTCTCCAGCCATAGGGCCGTTTCCACATTCACCGCTGGCAGCTTGATGTAGTAATTGGTGATATCGTTGTTGGTAAACGCATTATTTTCTCCTCCTGCACGCTGCACTTCCTGATCATAATCGGGAATATGCTTAGAACCACCAAACATGAGGTGCTCAAAAAGATGGGCAAACCCGGTTTTTTCGGGGTCTTCATCCCGGGCACCCACGTTGTACAGGACATTTACGACCACATAAGCCGTGTGGGGATCTTCATGAACCAGGACTTTCAAGCCATTGGATAGGGTAAATCTTTCAAACTGAATCATAGGAAATTGATTGAAAACGAATATGCAATTTAGCAAACCTTGGGCTTATCGGCTAAACTGGCTGTTGGGTTCCAGATATAGTTCGTGCTGCGAAAGGTTAAAGATTAAGTTAAACTGTCGCCAGACTTCATTGCCTATAGCCCCGGCAATTTCCCGATCCGGATTGCCATCATCTACATCGGGTGAATAACTTCCCGGCACATTGCGCAGATGGTATCGCCCGATGATCAATGCCGTAAGCACGCCATTGAAATAATCAATGGTCTTCAGCATGTCTTTTACGGGCCATTCGCCTGTCCGTTGCAGGAAAGCCTCGTCAATCCGATATTTCCTCACATAGGGAGCATTGAACAGGACTCCGTAATTCCCACCCAGCGTCACATGATACCAGCTTTTGAGGGTATTGCCATTGGCAAAAGGCAAGGCGGCCTGAATGATGGGTGTGAAAAAATTCAGCTCCATGCGCAATACCTCTCCTTTTTTGCTGTAAGGGAATGGGCCGGGATTATACAACACCAGCCTGTGGTGGTCATAATCCACCATCACCGTATAGTCGGCCAACAACGGATAACCCAGGATGCCATCAACAGGCATGGGGCCTGTCTCGCCGGCAGGCGGGCCTGCCTGCAGGGCTTTCAGATCTTCCAGGTAAAAGGATGGCCTGTTGAGCTTTGCCGAGCCTAACTGCAACTTGGGCAATTCGGCCACGGGAAGGTAGGTCATTCCATCGGCCAGTCCGCTGATACCCGCCTTTTTGGTGGGATTGATTTTCCACAAGGCGGCGTAGCTTGCATCTAAAATATTCATCTCGCAGCCGCTGTCAAAAATAAAATTCAAGGTATCCTGATCATACGGGTGGATGACGCCTCTGATGAAAATATGCAATCCATCGTAGCGAAAAGGCAGCACAGCCACCGGCCTGATGCGTTGAGGCTGTGCCAATACTACGGACAGGCATCCGAACAACAACCAGCCGATGCCTATCGTGCAGATGCGGAGGGGACGGCTCATAAAAAACTCTTGATGCGCAAGTATTTAATCATCAATTCGTGGTCACGCATGATAATGATGCGCACATGCGTGCCCGGGTTTTTCAACAGCTGAATATATTCCTGAATATTTCCGCTAAAATTATTCCCAATTGCCAGGATAATATCTCCGGGCTGAAAACCGGCTTTATCGGCCGGCGAACCCGGAATCACATTGGTTACCCGAATCTTTCCATCTAACAAATAAAAAGAAAGTCCCGTGTAAGAATAATCAAAGGGATCGTGGATATGCTGATTGGGAGAGAGAAAAATTTCTTTTGCCGGATAGTTTAATACAATATTAAACCGGCGCAAAAGTTCGTTGCCAATGATGCCCCCCGCAAACGGATAGTTGGTGATATTGGAAATATCGTCGAACATCAGGGCGGGCACATTGCGAAAGCTATATTCTCCAATCCTTATCTCCTTCATGGTGGTAATGCGCATTTCCATTTTGCCCAAAAGGCCCTGAGCCTCCGTGCGATAGATTTTTTTTCGTTTGCTGCGTTTGTGCGGCAGCAAATCAAAGTCTTTCACAAATTGATTATTCAGCAACAGGCAAAGGCCGGCACCGGTATCGAAAAAAAAAAGCTTTTTACCTGTTGGCGGTTATTGCTCAAAGTTTCATGGATAATGGGAATGCCGGCAAACAAAGGTTTCAGCAAAAATCCTTTTTCGGGATATCGAAATTGCCCTGGCGCATAAATCCAGAGTTTTTGTTGGTCATAATCAATCCGCACGATGTATTTGCTCAGAAAACTATAACCAATGATGCCATCGATATGCATGCCGTACAGGGCGCTGATCATGTCGTAGTTGTTCACATGAAAGCTAAGATGATCTACCCGCAATTGCGGCAACAACAGGCTGAGGTTATACACGAAGGGTACGGTACGCGAGCCTCCAATCCCGTGAATGACTACATCGCTGGGCGAAAGCGGCAAGTGCAATTCGGCCGCCGTCGTGGAATCGAGCGATATTCCTCCGCTCCCGGTATCCAGAATAAAATTGAGGGTATCTTTTGCCAGACTGGTATCTTGATCTAAAGCAATACAGGCCCGTACCAAAATCACGCCATCTACGAATTGATGAAACGGAATGGTGGTAATGAGTCGCGCCTCGCGGGAAGTATCCTGCAGGAAATGCCCCCAGGCCTCGCCGCTCGCGGTTATCCGAATTAAGCACAGGAGAATATAAAACAGGAAAAAATGCTTCATCCTCAGGTAAATTACAATTTTCTGTTTAATCTTCCACAATCATCGGGTAAAAACAGGCATTGGCGTATTTTTGTTAGGGAAAATCTGAAGCATGGATCTTCAACCGTTGTACGATAAAGCCTTACGCGGCGAATTTCTGACGATTGACGAGGGGGTGTATTTATTCGAGCAGGCTCCTCTGGCCGAACTGATGGCGGTAGCCGATGAAATGCGCCGCCAGCGTGTACCTCATGGCAAGGTCACCTGGCAAATTGATCGGAATGTGAATACCACCAACGTCTGTGTGGCCAATTGCAAGTTTTGCAATTTTTATCGTATTCCCGGTCATCCTGAAGCCTATATCAC
>JADGHY010000096.1 GCA_019683625.1 Thermoflavifilum sp.
GTTCCGCATAACGGGCATCATCTGCTGTGGCTACCCGTACGATGAATGGTTGTTTGTTTTCCAACTTTGTATAGCATTAAAAGAACCCAAGAAACTAAAGTATGGAAAGGATTTCAGGTGCACCTTATATGATGGAAAGAAGCTGATGCAGCCGGTGCCTTATCCCGCAGAAGGGATAAGCTGCATCAATAGCGAGGTCGTCGGGGTCGGGAAGCATGTTGCATCAATGGCCTGATGGCTTTTCCCCGTTGAGCAGGCAGGACAAATGCTTGATAGGAAATCTGCTGGTTCAATTTCTGTTCAGCATTAAAAGTTGTGAAACGAAAAATTATTTTTCTATAGCAGCATGCAAAGTTATGGGAAAAACCATTGATAATTTCAAAATTTTTCTGAGCCAGCCCGGCACCCGAAATGCTCATTTCATACGGAATGAGGTTGCAGGGAAAGTTTTTTGCGCTTAAGATCCTGGATGATGGTTACCGCATGCACCCTGGAGTTTTCAATAAACCATTTGTTCGTTTGCAAGCCTCCGCAGACCACGCCGGCCAGATACACATTGGGTTGATTGGTTTCCATGGTGGCCTCGTTATACACCGGCGTGCGCATCTCATCATCCCGAATGCGCACCCCGAGGTTTTCTAATAAGGCAAAATTGGGCAGATAGCCTGTCATGGCCAGCACAAAATCGTTGGGCAGGGTAATGAGGCCTTGTGGAGTTTGCACATCAATTTCTTCTTCCCGAATAGCCACCAGGTACGATTGAAAATAGGCTTTAATTTCACCGTTTTTAATGCGGTTTTCTATGTCTGGTTTTACCCAGTATTTTACCCGTTCAGAGATCTGGTCTTCGCGAATGATCATGGTCACCTCGGCTGCACCTTTGCGATAGGTCTCCAAAGCCACATCTACGGCCGAATTGGCTGCACCCACCACCGCAATACGCTGACCAAAATAAGGATGTGCTTCCCGATAGTAGTGATGCACCTTCGGCAAATCCTCGCCGGGTACGTTCATCCGATTGGGAATATCATAAAATCCGGTGGCCACAATGATGGCCCGAGTAAGATAAGTTCGATTGCGGGAAGTATGCACTGCAAAGGTTTCCCGGTGTTTTTCCACGTGCGTTACGGCTTCATATAATTTGATCTGTAAGTTCCAGCTCTGGGCCACCCGACGATAATATTCGAGGGCTTCGGTACGGGTGGGTTTGTAATTATGTGAGATAAACGGCACACCTCCGATTTCGAGCCGATCGGAAGTAGAGAAGAAAGTCATGTTCAGGGGATAGTTGTACAGGGAGTTGACCAGACAACCTTTTTCCACAATTAAGTATGAAAGGCCGTTTTTCACACATTCAATGCCACAAGCCATCCCAATTGGCCCTGCGCCAATGATTAATACATCGAATACATCAGATGAAGCCGGTGTTGCATGCATGAATATCCTTTTCTTATGTTGCACAAAATTACGAATTCCCTGGCGGCTTGCATGCCTGATAAGGATGGGCAGGCTGCTGTAATTGTCAGCTTAGCTTCATTTTTTTATCACTGTCCTTGGCCATTCCACAACCTCGGCTTTTTCAATTTTTCCGGGTTGCAGATACAGTTTTACGGCCGTTCGCACATGATGCCAGCCCTGCATGCCCGCAGCTCCCGGATTAATGTGCAGCAACTTGCGAGCCGGATCAGGCACAATTTTCAAGATATGGGAATGCCCACAGATGAAGACATCCGGATGGTAAACATCGAGCAAAGCCCGGATTTCAGGAGTATATCGGGGAGGATAAGCACCAATATGGATCATCCAGATGGTGAGGCCTGCACAGGAAAACAACAGCGATTCCGGGAATTGGCTGCGGATATCTTGTCCATCCACATTCCCATACACTGCCCGCAAGGGTTTGCGTGCACTGAGTTCGCGAACCACCTGCATATCACCCACATCGCCTGCATGCCATATTTCATCCACTTCATCAAAATAGTGCCACCAGTTGGCTGGCAGGCTCCCGTGCGTATCGGAGAGAATACCCACAATCATATCATCAGGCATTTCGGACCGGAAACCACATGGGGGCCCGATCGTGCACATCTCCATTGTAATTGATCAACAACTCCTCCCCCTTTTTAATTTTTCTGCGGGTGATGATGCGCATGACCTCTTTTTCAAAATCCATTTCATACACGCAATTGGGATCGTAGGAATGATTGTATAACGAGCAATAGCCCAATGCCAGACAGGTGCGGGTAGATCGCACGCCCCACAGAAAGATGTAATTGTGCAAAAGGGTCTTATCCACATAGCGGGTATCTTTTTTAGACAATACCAACACGGGTGATACTTCTACTACCGTGCGAGCAGGGATATCGGCTCGGGTAAATACGCCACGGCCTTTGCCTTTGATTTTTTTTACGTGCAGGTATGGCTTAATCATCAGCATAAGATCTATAGATTTTTTAATGAGCGAAAATAATATAATCAAACAGGAATGGATCAGGATTTTGGATCCACCTTCAAGTTCATCCATACATGAAGCAAAAAGCCTGAACAATATTTTTTACTTTGCATATCTCGTTCATCAACCCTACTCACATGGCATCCATGGAAACATTAACCGAAATCAAAGACCAGGTACTGGAGCTGCTTGCTAGACAAGATACTCAACAGCTGCATGCGTTGCTCGACGAGATGAATATCTCTGAGGTGGCAGCGCTGTTACAGGAATTGCCCGATGAAGCGCCCGTATTGTTTCCCTTGCTGTCGTTTAACAGGGGCATTCATGTGTTTCGCATCTTAGATTTTTCCTTGCAGCGCGACATTATTCGTGCTTTGCCGCCGGCACGGGTAGCCGAGTTGATGAACGAGCTTCCTCCTGATGATCGTGTGGCTTTTCTGGAAGAACTTCCTCCCAAAGCGGTAAGCGAATTGCTGAAACTGCTTACCGATGAAGAAAGAAAGATCACCCTGTCGCTGATGGGATATCCCGAAGATAGCGTGGGCCGCATCATGACGCCCGACTATATTGCGGTGTATCCTGAGTGGACGGTGCAGCAAGTGCTGGATTATATCCGGAAATACGGGAAAAACAGCGAAACCATTGATGTGATTTATGTGATTGACGAAGAAGGGCATTTGCTGGAAGATTTGCGTATTCGGGAATTTCTATTGGTTGATCCGCAAACCCGTGTGCGGGATCTGATGGATAACAGGGCTACAATTGTATTGCATACACACGATAAACAAGAAGATGCCATTCAACTCTTCCGGTTGAATAATCGGGTGGCTTTGCCGGTGGTGAATGAGCAGCAGATCTTGCTTGGTATTGTGACTATCGACGATGTATTGTGGATAGCCGATGAAGCGTATGAAGAGGATATTCAAAAAATTGGCGGTACGGAAGCTTTTGATGAGCCTTATCTGGACGCACCCATCCCCCTGCTGGTACGCAAAAGAGCCGGCTGGCTGGTGGCTTTGTTTTTAAGTGAAATGCTTACGGCCTCGGCCATGCAACATTATCAGGAAACGGGTATCTTCATTCGTTTTGCTGATCTGATTTTGTTTATTCCATTGATTATGTCAAGCGGTGGCAATAGCGGTTCGCAGGCTTCTACCCTCATCATTCGCGCCATGGCCGTGGGTGAGGTGAAATTGCGCGATTGGTGGCGCGTGATGCGCCGGGAACTGATTTCCGGGTTTTCCCTCGGCTGTATCCTGGGGGCTATTGGTTTTTTACGGGTGACCCTCTGGCAAAAAATGCATATCTATAACTATGGCCCACATTGGATATGGATGGCCATCACCATATTCTTTTCCTTGATTGGTGTGGTGCTTTGGGGAAGCCTCATCGGATCCATGTTGCCCATTGTTCTCAAGCGATTGGGGTTTGATCCCGCTGCTTCTTCGGCTCCTTTTGTGGCTACTTTGGTGGATGTGACAGGCATCGTGATTTATTGTACCGTGGCAGCCCTGGTGCTTGGATATACCGTATATTAATCCGGTTCATGTTCCTCAGGCATAAGCTGCACCGGCAACGGCGGCCTTCCGTAACGCAAACTGGTTTCACTCACCCTGCCATGATCAATACGAATGATAAAGGCCCGATCATAGGCTGTATCCGGAAACTGCTCCGGTGCATCGGGTACACCTAATGCATGTAAAATACCCGGAATCTCTTCAGGCAAGGCAATGACCAGCAAATGCCTGCCATAATCACGATGCTCCGCAATGCTTTGCACAAGCGAAGCGCCACTATTATCCCAACGATAGTAAGCCGTATCTACATTCCCCAAAGCCCGCAAGGAATCGGCCGTGTGTTCACATCTTGCAAAAGGATTAAAATAAATCCGCTGAACGGCCGAATCTTTCAACCAACGCATGAGATCCCCCGCCCGTAACCGGCCATACCAGGTGAGCGAACCATTAAAAGCCGGATAAGCTTCAGCATGAGGAATCAAGTAAACCTTCGTAAAACTGTTCTCGGGCGTGCGTCTGCAGGAAATCATCATCACACTTACGATACAAATGATACCTGTGTGTTTAGTCCATTTCATGTGATCAGCTCATTCAAACCATACAATCCTTTCCATGATCTTTACGGCCAGCCCCGACGTGCTTTCTATCCTCAACGACGTAAAATTACGGCTTCTCTTCATCTGCCCACGAGTGAACTATCACAAAAATCCTTAGGATGAGCATCTCTCATGTTTTGCAAATTGTTTGCAACCTATCACCCCATCTTTATCCGCAAGCTTCATGAAGCTATTACGCATCCCATTGATGAGCATCGGTTATCATGCTTTGTTTTTTGAAAAATGATTTTTTTCTTCGCCATAAAAAGTTACCCAATGAGAGCCCTTCTCGTATTTTTCGTATACACAGTTTTCCCCATCACAGCCATCTTGTTTCATATCTGGACGGCCATCATCGCGTTTAGCGAAGGTGGGTTCTGGGGAGGCGTGCTGACCCTGATTTTTCCGGGTATCGGCGAACTCTACTGGATGTTTAAAACATGGGGCGAAAACGATGCTTACACGATATTATGCATCATTCATCTCATCGGGGCATTTTTGTATATGTTCCTGCAACGGCAACCCGAGGATTAACTTCAACATAGCTATCGCGTTTTCATCTGCTTGATGCAGCTTCATCCGGGGATGGCGGGATTCCCATTCATCCAAATTTTGATTGACAAACTAAATACCTGCCCCTAAATTTGAAGCAAATCGCCTGCTATGAAAACATGGATTTACCTGGCAATGTGCTGCAGCATGCTGATGTTCCGCGTCTCGGCACAAAGGCTCGATAGCCTCACTATCGAACAAATCATGAGTGATCCGAAATGGATAGGCACTTCCCCATCAGATGTATTCTGGAGCCCGGACGGACAGAAATTGTATTTCAGCTGGAATCCCGAAAAAGCGCCTGATGATTCTCTATATTACATCACCCTCACCCATCATGAACCTGTAAAAGCTACTCCGGAAGAGCGTTTACAAGCCCTTTCCCAACGCACAGGTACATACGACCACACTTATCAAAACCTGGTATATAGCCAGCAGGGGCAGATTTACTGGTTGCATATCCCCAGCCATCGGATCCGGCAAATTACCCATACAGCCGAGATGGCTTTGCATCCGGTATTTTCCTTCCATGAACAAAAAATAGTTTTTCAGCAGGGCGACAATCTATATGCCTGGGATACAGCCACGGGAATGCTTGCTCAGCTTACCTTGTTTGTACATGCCGAAAGGCCTGCAACAACCTCTCACCCCTCGCCACAGGCATCCTTTCTGGAAAGAGATGCTCTTGAAAATTCCATCGTATTGCAACAGCGCCGGCAACGCCTGGCCGAGGTGCAACAAGCTCAGCAACAATTGAACGGGTTTCGCCAGCTACCCGATAGCATTTTCATCGGTCATCAACGGATAGCCGGGCTTAGCATCAGTCCCGACGGGCGTTTTATCACCTATCAGCTGATGAAAGAACCTCAAGATGCACAACGCACCATCATTCCGGAATATGTCACCCAATCGGGATATACCGAAACCATACCAGGCCGCACCAAGGTAGGCGCCCCTCAACCCGACATGCATCTGTGGATATACGATCGGCTACGCGACACTACGTATGAAGTGGATACCCACGATATTCCCGGTATTCATGACAAGCCTGATTACTTAAAAGATTATCCTACAGAAGACAGCGCCTGGGATGCGCATCCGCCATTTCGGAAGGTGATTGTCAATGGCCCGCTCTGGAGCCCGGAAACGGGAACCGATAAGCCATTTCGTGCCATAGTGGTTGTCCGCTCACAAGACAATAAAGATCGCTGGATCATGGAATTGCATCCGGAAAATGGGAAACTCACCCTTATCGATCGCCAGCGCGATGAGGCCTGGATTGCCGGGCCGGGCATCGGCTGGAATTATAGCATGGGCAATGTGGGCTGGATCAACGACCACCAATGCTGGTTTCAATCAGAAGCTACTGGCTATTCGCACCTGTATCTGTACGACTTGCTCACCCACGAGAAAAGAGCACTCACCGCTGGCAAGTATGAAGTGCAAACAGCCGTCTTGTCGCGCGATAAAAAGACCTTTTACATCACTACCAATGCCATAGAGCCCGGTCAAACACAGTTTTACCAGCTAGATATAGCCACCGGTAAACAAACCCAACTCACGCATCAGGCCGGGGGCAACCGTGTTGAGCTTTCTCCCGACGAAAAATGGCTGGCTATCCTGCACTCTTTCAGCAATCACCCCTGGGAATTGTTCTTGCAACGCAACCAGGCAGAGGCCCAGGCTGAACAAATTACTCACCTGGCCGAAAGCCCCTTGTTCCGCTCCTATCCCTGGCGTGCACCAGAAATCATCACCTTCACCGATCGCGACGGCTATCGGGTTTATGCTCGCCTGTTCCGGCCTAAACAACCAGCTCCTACCCATCCGGGTGTGCTCTTCGTACATGGCGCCGGCTATCTTCAGGATGCCCACAAATGGTGGAGCGATTATTATTTCCGGGAATACATGTTTGAAAACCTGCTGGCCGATCATGGATATACCGTGATGGATGTGGACTATCGGGGCAGCGCCGGTTACGGGCGCGACTGGCGTACGGCCATCTACCGCCACATGGGCGGCAAAGACCTGGACGATGAAGTAGATGCTGCACGTTTTATGGTCGACAGCCTGGGTGTGGATGCCCACCACATCGGAATATGGGGTGGCTCCTATGGCGGATTTATGACGTTGATGGCCCTGTTCACCCAGCCCGGCGTATTCCAATGCGGGGCTGCCCTGCGTTCGGTTACCGACTGGGCACATTATAATCATGGCTATACTTCCGATATCCTCAATGAGCCTTATCAGGACAGCCTGGCCTATCTACGCAGTTCGCCTATTTATTTCGCCGCAGGACTTCGGGATCACCTCCTCATGTGCCATGGCATGGAAGATACCAATGTGCATTTTCAGGATATCGTACGTTTAACCGAAAAACTTATTGAATTAGGAAAAGATAATTGGGAACTGGCTGTTTACCCTTTGGAAGATCATGAGTTCAAAGATCCCAGCAGCTGGACCGATGAATATAAACGCATCTTTAAACTATTTGAAACCTATCTGAAATAACACCCTCACTTTATTGCTGATTCTTTTACAGCCCTTCATCTATTCAAACAGGTGAAGGGTT
>JADGHY010000097.1 GCA_019683625.1 Thermoflavifilum sp.
TGCCAGAGCCATTTAAAATTTTTACGAAAAATATGGCTGCAGACTTTTCAAATAATTACAGTATTCACAATTTTCAGCCGGGTCGGGCGGCTGGTCTTGTGCAAGGAGTTGATAGACCTCCTGAAGCAAACCAGTTTTGAAATTCTGCAAAAGGGTTGCATCATATTCCAGTTTTTCTGACCAATTGCTTATGCGGATGTGATAATCTTCAGCCAGCGATTCCGGATACAGAAAATAAAGCCAGAGTTCACTTACTTGGAGCGGACTTCCTTTGTCAGGATGCTCCAATGCGTAAGCATAGGCATAAAGCTGAGGAGTATATTGTTCCAGTTTTTTTGTTTTTTTATCCTCTGTGAGTTTGCTCAGTTTAAAATCGATTAATCCGTATGTGCCGTCATCATAAGCAACCCGTGCATCATAATTTCCTTTGATGTGAAGGGATATTCCGTTCTGGCCATTAAAAATATCATGTGAGAATACGGTTTTGCCTGTATCAATAATCTGGCCTTTCTTGGCTTGAGGGATGATACTTTGAATGGGTTGATTGACCACTTTCTTTTTCAGCAACCTATCGAGTGTGCTGTGCACGGCCATGCTACTGCTGGGTTGTTTAATTCCGTGCACGGCTTTCAGGTAAAAGCAGCGTTTGCACTGGTGATACAGAAAAGTAAGATCAGATGGGCTTATGACATATTTTTTCATCGTGCAAAGTTGTTTGGGGTGAAGGCTGTTTGAAAATACCTCAAGAACGGAAGGTGGGAATGATGTATATCATCTTATGAAGATTTGGTTAAAGGTAGGCAAAAAGTGCAATTTTTATCAGAGGTTTTTCTAAGGATTTGGATGTATGCAGCCAAGATCTCTTCAAACTCCTAACCTCATCTGAAAATTAATTCCTACCTTTGCGCTGGCAAGTCTTACACGACCAGCTCCTGCTGAACTCCCCCAGGGCAGGAATGCAGCAAGGGTAGGCGGTCGCAGCGGTGCGATGTAAGCCACTTGCCATTTTTTCCTTTAGCATATCAAACCTATTGGTTATGAAATTTTTCATAGACACGGCCAACCTGAATCAAATCCGCGAAATCAATGATCTGGGCATACTCGACGGCGTCACTACTAATCCTTCCCTGATGGCCAAAGAGGGCATTAAGGGGAAAGAAGCCGTTTTTCAGCATTACCGGACAATTTGTGAAACTGTATCAGGTGATGTGAGTGCTGAGGTGGTGTCCACTGATTTTGATGGGATCATCAAAGAAGCTCAGGAGCTGGCCAAGATTCATCCGCGCATTGTGGTGAAGGTGCCCATGATTAAAGATGGGGTAAAAGCTATTCATTGGTTAAAAGCCAATGGTATTCCTACCAATTGCACGCTGGTGTTTTCGCCGGCCCAGGCTATTTTAGCCGCCAAAGCGGGAGCTAAATATGTATCTCCTTTCATTGGCCGCATTGATGATATCAACTGGGACGGGCTGGAACTCATTGAGCAGATTGCCCATATTTACACGGTACAGGGTTTTGAAACGGAGATCCTGGCAGCTTCCATCCGCAGTTCCCTGCATATTGTAAAATGTGCTGAAGCAGGTGCTGATGTGTGCACCTGTCCGTACGACACACTTATTGGGCTGCTGAAACATCCCCTCACCGATATTGGCCTGGCCAAATTCCTGGAAGATGCCAAGAAATGGCAATAAGCCTTCTGTTGAAATACCTTTCAGGAAAGCCCTTCATAAGGAATAGCAGCAGGCTCGCCGAAGCGTTGCACCACTTCATATAAGCTGTTTCTTTCCACCGGCACGCGGTGGGCCTTGCGAATCAAAGCGGTGATTTCTTCGGTGGCCATAGCCGGATGTTGTTCTTCGGCTCCTGCCATGGAATAGATTTTGGTGGAATCGTCGATGGTGCCATCCAGGTCATCTACCCCGAAGGAAAGCATCATCTGTGCCATATCGCGCCCCAGCATGGGCCAATAAGCCTTCAGATGCGGAATATTATCCAGATAAAGCCTGGCCACGGCATACATCTTGATATCTTCAATCACGCTGCTTTCGGGCACATGGCTCATGTCGTTGTGTTTATTCCGGAATTTCAGCGGGATGAAGCAATTAAAGCCACCGGTCTTATCCTGCAGCTGGCGCAGGCGTTCCATATGATCGATGCGGTGGGCATAAGTTTCGATATGGCCATACAGCATGGTGGCATTGCTGGGGATACCCAGCCGGTGGGCGGTTTCATGAATCTTCAGCCAGTTTTCGGCATCTACCTTGTCGGCACAGATCTGTTCACGGATTTCCGGTGCAAAGATTTCGGCACCCCCGCCCGGAATGGAATTTAGTCCGGCTTCTTTCAGCTGTTGAAGCCCTTCTTCGTAGCTCAGGTGAGCTTTTTTAAACATGTAATAAAGCTCTACTGCGGTAAAAGCCTTGATATGGATTTCCGGGCGATGGGCTTTGATGCGTTGCAATAATTCCTTGAAAAAATAAAAATCCAGTTTGGGATGTACGCCACCCACAATATGCACTTCTGTGATGGGTTGTCCGTCGTATCGCTCGACAATATGCAGCATATCGTCCAGGCTTAGCTCCCAGCCTTCTTCCCGATGTTTATACAATCGCGAATAAGAGCAGAATTTACAACTATACACACATACGTTGGTGGGTTCAATATGTACATTGCGGTTGAAGTAGGTGTCGTTACCATGTTTTTGTTCTCTGACATAATTGGCCAGTGCTCCCAGCCAGGATATGTTTCCCTTCTCAAACAACTGAATACCTTCTTCGGGACTAATTCGGCAGCCCTGCATGATTTTCTCGGCGATGCGCTGCATATCGTTCGGCAAATGGCAGCTTTGCAGCAGTTGCATCAACTGTATGCGATCCATGATGTCAAAGGCAATTAAGGAAACAAATGAATCAATGCACCAGCAGAACTTTTTTTACGATATTATATCGGGAGTAAACCAGCTCCACGTAATAGGTTCCACTGGGATTACCCGACAAATGTACGGCAATCTGGTTGTTTACGATGCTGGCAGGAGGGTAACTGCCTATTTTCTGGCCCAGGTTGTTAAACACATTCACGCCTTTAAAGTCGGGACTGAGTTCCAGAAATTCGATTCTGATTTCACCGGTTGTAGGGTTAGGAACGACCAGCACTTTTTCTTTTTTCAGGTTAGGATTGGTGGGTCGGGTTTGCAGTTGGATATCGTCTAAATAGATGTTGTTTTCAAAATTGGTAATATTGCGGAAAATGATTTGCAGGTTACCCTTTTTGATAAATGGCGTAAGGTTAATGGAGTCCCGGCGCCACTGGCTGGCGGTGGGTATAAATTCGCTGGAGGTGGGAACAGAGTCGGTCATGAGGTATTTACCCCATTTCTTGTACACAATGGTGCCGGTTTGTCCGCAATCAGTGCTGATCAGTACTTCCAGGGTATCCCAGTACTGGTTATTCCCGTAAGGGTTTGATTGCAATCCGGCTGCCACATAGAAAAAGAGAAAGGCTGAGTCGGCCTGGCTCACGTTAATCACCGGGCTGATGAGGTCGTCCATGGGCCCGTTCTGCATATAATCCAGGTTGCGCATCACCACGGAATACATGCCGCTGTGGCTGGCTACGCTGGTATGCTCCCAGGTGTAGCTATTGTCAGGGTTCACCACTTCCCAATAAGGTGGGGGGAAGGTATTTTCTTCAAATCCTTCGGTGAAATCGCTGGTGAGGGTAGGATCCAGATGGTAGGCTTGCCGGATGGTGTCGCTGGCATATTGCTGATTAGTGCTATCGTTGGGTTCAATGGCAAATGCTGTGAGCAGGTGGTTGCCGATGGTGTTGGTGATGGCCGGCAACACCACCTGGGTGGAGTCGAATGTACCCAGCCGACCTGTCCACAAGTATTGATGCGGGATAGAATCTTCGGTATAATAGATGATTTTGGCTTTATAGAGGGAGTCATAGCCATAGTTGCGCAGCACCAGGACGGGCTGGATGGTGGCATCGCAGATTTTGTTGGCAGGTTGCAGGATGCGCAGCAGTTGCGGTTTTAGTTTTTCCAGCTGGATGGGTTCTGCACCTTGGGAAGAAAGCAGGGAAGAGCGGAAAGTGTTGAGCAGTGCCAGCATGCGCAGCACCTGGCCGTGGGTGAACATGTACATGCAGCTATCGTCGGCATAGCCCATGTAATTCATGATCATCACACCCGGTGAGTCGGGCGAGCAATGGTCGGTAGTTGGAAAAGGATAGCAGCCATACAGAGGGCCTGCCTGAGGGGGCGTATCGGCCACACTGTCATCGGCTGTACAGTCGGGATTGCTGCTGCCGCTGCCCCAGGGATGGAGCAGGTTCCAGTAATGCCCTACTTCATGGGTAGCCGTACGGCCCAGGTTAAACTCGGGGTCCAGGTTTCCGATGGTACCAAAGGCCTGGGTGGTGATCACCACCCCGTCTTCATCGGCCGGATACAGGCCCGGCTGGGTGGTGACGCCCAGATAGCCGGAGGGCAGGTTACATACCCAGATGTTGAGATAGCTTTTCGTATCCCAGGCATCGGCACCGCCGGTGTTAGCATGCTTCACTTCAGCACAAGCATTGTTGATGGAAAAAGTGGAGACAGTAGTCTGCACCCGGTCTATCCCATTCGTGGGCAAGCCTGTTGGGGTGCGTTTGGCCAGGACGTATTGAAATTTTACCCGGCCAATGATTGGTTTCCACACTGCCGGCACCTTGCTGGTATCGGCATTTAATGCCTGATAATCCTGGTTGAGCACGGTGATCTGGGAAAACACCTGGCTATCGCTCACCTGGTTGGGATTTTGCAGGACAATGTGTACTACCACAGGGATGATCACCGTTGAAGTATCTGTAGCGGTATCCATCCGGAGCATCAGGCGGGGGTTGGCCATAAAGCGGCGCATTGCTCCTTCAATAGCATTGATCTTTGCGGCGAGTTTAGGGTTGCGTTGCAAGGCCTGCTGGGTGGCCAGGTCGAAGCCGCATTTGCGCTGTGCCCATCCCGTTTGTGTACCCATCCCAATCCAGCCAAAGAACAGCAGCAGCCAAATCTGCCAGCTCCGATGGGCATATTGCATAGGCATAGTCAAAGATAATTTCCTTTTTGATTTCATCGGGAACCGGTGCCATAATGTTGCCTTCTATCCATCATGTTTTCGCCTGAGAATAAAAATTATATGCTATTTTCCCGTTTTAATTTACTGCCATGGGTCGTTTCACTGGATTACTGGGGATTATCCTGATTTTAGGTATTGCTTTTCTGATGTCGAACAACAAAAAGCGCATCAGCCTGCGGGTGGTGCTCACGGGTTTAGCGTTGCAGGTGGGATTGGCGATATTTATCTTAAAGGTGCCGGTGGGCAAGGCGATGTTTGCCTGGATTGGTGATCATGTCACCAAGCTGCTGAACATGTCGGATAAGGGTGCGGCATTTGTATTTGGTCCATTGGTCAATTCGCCTTTGCTGACAAAGGTCTTTGGTCCGGAAAATAACCTGATCTTTTTTTTCAAGATTATCCCCACCATCATCTTTGTAGCTGTGTTGGTGAGCATGGCCTATCATCTGGGTATCATGCAGCGCATCGTAAAAGCCATTGCCTTTGTGGTGTATAAGATCATGGGGGTAAGTGGTAGCGAGGCGTTGTCGAATGTAGCCAGTGCTTTTGTGGGACAGGTTGAAGCGCAGATCATGATTAAGCCTTATATTAAGGGAATGACCATGAGTGAGCTGTTGGCCTCGATGACGGGCAGCATGGCCTGCATAGCCGGAGGCGTGATGGCCGTGTATATTTCTTTAGGAGTGCCGGCACAATATCTCATTGCGGCAAGCTTAATGGCTGCCCCCGGTGCGCTGGTGATTTCCAAAATTGTTTGGCCGGAAACTGAAATTTCTGAGACCAAAGGGAAAGTTACGCTTGAAGTAAAACGTAATACCTACAACTTGCTCGATGCTATTTCGCATGGTGCCAGCGATGGGTTAAGGGTAGGATTGAATGTCACGGCCATGTTGATCGGGTTTATTGCCCTCATTGCTTTAGTCGATTGGTTTTTAGGTTGGCTCGGCCATTGGATGGCCTTGGCCGGCATTTCCCTGCAGTTCATAGGTATTGATGTGCGCACGTTAAACCTCAATCAAATTTTAGGAAGTCTTTTTTCTGTATTTGCCAGGGCAATGGGTGTGCCGGCACACGAAGCTCACACGGCCGGGGCCTTGATGGGCACCAAGATGGTGGTCAATGAATTCGTGGCTTATCTGGATTTATCCAAAGTCAAAGATACCCTGGATCCCAAGACCATGGTTATTGTGAGCTTTGCCCTCTGTGGCTTTGCCAATTTCAGCTCCATTGCCATTCAGGTAGGGGGCATCGGTGAGCTGGAACCCTCGCGCCGTACGGATCTGGCACGCCTGGGTTTCAAAGCATTGATTTGCGGTACCCTGGCTTCTTACCTCTCTGCTACCATTGCAGGCATTTTGGTAGGATAAACAAATCAGCCCAGGCATGAGGCGGGTCATATTTCAATTTGAAGATGCTTGTATTTATCGAGGGCAACGGTGTATTGTAGATCACCTGCATTGGGGCGTTCGCCGGGGAACTTGTGTGGCCGTAACGGGTCCTAACCGTTCAGGCAAAACCACTGTGTTAAAAGCCATCGCCGGAAAAATCCCCCTGAGCAAGGGTTGGATCCGATATTTTCCGGAACACCGTACAGAGCCTGTTGAAGTCATGAAGCCTCATCAGCTCGGCTGGGTTGATTTCCATGCAGCCGATCTGGTGCTGGGGCACCCGGATGCTTTCTACCAACAACGATATTATGCTTCCCAAACGCATGGATTGGTGATGGCCAGATCGCTGCTGCAGGCACACGCAACAGATGTTTTAGGCATGCACCCAAGGGAATGGGAAAAACAGCTCCGGCGGCTTTGTGACCAGCAGCTGTTCCCGGCCGATTTGCTTGATCGGCAGGTGCAACAGCTTTCCAATGGGGAATTAAAAAAACTACTGATTTTAAAGGCACTACTTGCTCAACCCGAACTGCTGCTGCTGAATGCGCCTTTTACCGGGCTCGATCCCGTCTCCAGGCTGCAACTCAAGAACATGTTGCAACAGATTCGCCAACAGGGAGTGACCCTTGTTATGGAGGTATTGCCGGAAGAAGCAAACGACATGTTTGACGACCTCCTTCCCCTGCCTATGCAGGACAAGGATTTTCATCCCGAAAAAACCATATTCCCAATTTCTTTTCCATCCACACTGCCAGAGCATATTCCCCTTTTTGAATTGCAAGATGTGCACGTACGATATGGGGATCACCAGATCTTGAAACAAATCAATTGGCGTGTATATCCGGGCCAACGATGGCTGATTTGCGGACAAAATGGTTCCGGCAAATCGACCTTGCTGAGCTTGATTACCACCGATCATCCGCAGGCTTATGCCCAACGGGTATTCTGGAAAGGTAAGCGCAGGGGCAGCGGAGAAACCATCTGGGATATCAAACGCGAACAAGCGCATGTATCCCCGGAAATGCATTATTATCTCCGTACCCGGTTAGGCAGCTTAAGCTGGCTGATGCAGCAGCAGGCATGGCGCATTTCCGCTCCTGGCAGCAGATCTGCTGTGGAGCAGCAAGCCCTTCAGTATTTGCGTTACTGGGGAATGGAACAGCAAGCCCATCAACCA
>JADGHY010000098.1 GCA_019683625.1 Thermoflavifilum sp.
CGCATACCCGGCTCCACTTCCATCCCATCGGGAATAAGATAAGTATATAACTTAGGCAAGGCAAGTGGCAAAATCACATCAGCAAACATATCTTAAAATTAAAGCAAATCTCGAGCATGGAGATAAATCCTACCTGCCACATCAAAAACAGAAGACATCTAAAGCATCCAACGCTTTAAACTAAGTTGCCTTACCATTTTGAAAAGCAAAACATGATGTGCGTCATAAAAAATAACAGGAAATGGCCATACCTACCTGTGAACAGAAAATATTGTGCCATACAATATCTGGCCAAATCATGTTTGATATTCATTGAAACCTGATCTCACAAAAGGCAAAACAGAGTGATACCAGATGCGGAACATGAAACATTTGAAGCAAACAACAGATACAAACAAATATCTATGCAATGGATGAGACAACAAGGAGTTGGTACGTGGAAACAATATTATCAAAAGAGTGGGAGCTATTGGAGTCGAACCAATGACCCTCTGCTTGTAAGGCAGATGCTCTAAACCAACTGAGCTAAGCTCCCATGATTCAGGGTTGCAAAGATAATAGCTTCTGCAAAAACGGAAAAAATTTTTTCCATTCAATCAATTGTCCAATCGATAATCCGGTTAATCCAGCTTTCCCGATAAGGTGCCTGCACCCGGATATAATTGTCGGTATATCCTTCCATCATACCTTGTTTAACCTGGGCTTCAAACAACACGGGTCTGGTTGTACCTTGAAACCGTTTCACAAAGGCTTCATGTTTAGCGGCAGATAACTTGCGTAAGATATCATTGCGTTGATGACGGATAGCAGGAGGCACGGATGGCTTCAGGGAAATAGCCGGTGTATTTGCCCTTTCCGAATAGGTGAACACATGCAAGTAAGCTACCGGAAGTGATTGCAAAAAATCAAAAGTTTGTTGAAAATCTGCATCCGTTTCCGTCGGAAAGCCCACGATCACATCCACGCCAATGGCACAATCGGGAATATGCTGGAGGATGGCATGCACTTTTTCGGCATAGAGTTCCCGGCGGTAGCGCCTGCGCATCAATCCTAAAATTCGATTGCTGCCGCTTTGTAAGGGAATATGAAAATGAGGCATCCACTTGCGAGATTGGGCTACAAATTGAATGATATCAAGGGTAAGCAGGTTGGGCTCAATAGACGAAATCCGGAATCGTTCTATGCCGTTTACCGTATCCAATGCTTGCATCAGCTCTAAAAGGGTTTCCTGATGGCGGGGATCATCGGGCATTGTTTTTCCAAAATCGCCCAGATTCACACCGGTGAGCACAATTTCCTTTACGCCTGCAGCAGCTATTTGGCGGGCATCTTCCAAAACCTTTGCTATCGTATTGCTCCGGCTTTTACCCCTTGCCAGCGGGATGGTACAAAAGCTGCAATGATAATCACAACCATCTTGTACCTTCAGAAAAGTACGGGTGCGATCGTGAAGAGAATAAGCGCTGTGAAATGTCCTCACTTCATCTACTTCACAGGAACAAATGCGGCTTTGTGCTTTTTCCATGCGCTGCAGATGGGCTGGCAAACAAAATTTTTCCGCTGCTCCCAACACCAAGTTCACGCCCTCTATGGCAGCAATCTCCTGTGGCCGCAACTGTGCATAGCAGCCTGTAACCACCACCACGCTCTGTGGAGCCATGCGTTTAATCCGGCGAATGATTTGCCGGCATTCTTTATCGGCCTGCTCTGTCACCGAACAAGTATTGATGACATATACATCGGCTACGGCCTCGTCCATTTGCCGGTAGACCTGATATCCTTCGGCCTCGAGCATGCGACTGAGTGTGGAAGTCTCTGCAAAATTGAGCTTGCAGCCTAAGGTATGAAAGGCTACTGTTTTCATGAGCACACAAAATTAGGAAGAATACCTTGCAATTCGGATGAACAGCATCGAGTTGAAGGCTCACTTGCCTGAGTCAGGATTATATGAGCCGCACATGCACCTCCTGTACGGCATGATTTTCCCCTTTATCCAGGATCAGGGTAGCACGGCGCCGGGTGGGCAAAATATTTTGCAGCAGATTCGGCAGGTTAATGTTTTCCCAGATTTCATTGGCCAGGCGAATGGCTTCCGCATCACTCAAAGAGGCATATTGATGGAAATAGGATTCCGGCCGTTTGAAAGCTGTTTCCCGAAGCAACAAAAACCGATCGATATACCACTTGCGCAACAAAGGCTCTTCTGCATGTACATACAAAGAAATATCAAAAAAATCGGATACAAACAATGGTGCTGAACGGCGTGCACTGGGCAACCCTACCTGCAACACATTGATGCCTTCCAGAATCAGCACATCCGGATGATTTAGTTCTATGTACTGATCGGGTAATACATCATAATGTAAATGGGAATACACCGGCGCACGTACGCCATCCTGGCCGGCTTTCAGGGATTTTAAAAATGCGATTAGCTTTTTCACATCATAACTCTCGGGAAATCCTTTTTTATTGAGAATGCCTCTTTCTTCCAGGATCCGGTTGGGAAATAAAAAACCATCCGTTGATACATTTTCCACACGAGCATGCTGAGGCCATTGTTTCAGCAAGAACTGCAGGGTTCGCGAAGCTGTGCTTTTTCCGGCGGCCACACTACCTGCCAGGCCAATGATATAAGGCGCGGGAGGGCAACAACCCGGCAAATGTTCGTTTAGCTTTTGGCGAAGCTGTTGATAAGCCATGATATGATCGTGAAGCCAACAGGCCAAAGGCAAATAAATATCGCGGATTTCGTCTGGTGTAAGCGGCTCATTCAAAGCGGCCAGCCGAGGGATTTGTTGGTCGAGCATGTCAATGAAAGGCAATTGATGGCCGCATTGTTTCCATTGTTCCCGGCTAAAAGAACGATACAAAACCTGATCAGGTGTCTGATTCATAGCGGTGGAATAAACGCATTAAACATGAAAGCGAAAATGCATCACATCACCATCCTGCACCACATAATCCTTCCCTTCGATGCGCAACTTGCCATGCTCCCGGCAAGCAGATTCTGATCCATACTGGATAAAATCATCGAAGGCTATGACTTCTGCTTTGATGAATCCCTTTTCAAAATCGCTGTGGATGACGCCGGCAGCCTGCGGAGCCTTCCAGCCCCGGCGAATGGTCCATGCACGCACTTCTTTTTCGCCAGCTGTAAAAAAAGTAATGAGGTTGAGCAGATGATAAGTTGAACGAATCAGGCGATGCAGGGCAGGTTCCTGCATTTGATATTCGGCCAGAAACATTTGCCTGTCATCCGGATTTTCCAATTCTGCAATCTGGGCTTCGATGCTGTTGTTCATGATCACCATTTCGGCCTGTTCAGTGGCAATGGCTTGTGCCAAAGCCCGGGTATAAGCATTGCCGGTGTGCATGGAGGCTTCATCTACATTGGCTACATAAATCACCGGTTTAGCGGTAAGCAAATATAAATCGGCAATAGCCTGGCGTTCTTCCTCGTTGAGCAAAAGCGTGCGAATAGATTGCCCCTGGCTGAGATGCTGTTTGCAACGCAACAATACTTCGTATTCTTTTTTTAGTTTGGCATCCGGTGTAGATTTCACGATCTTTTCCATCCGCTGGATTTTCTTTTCCACACTTTCCAGGTCTTTCAGTTGCAGCTCTGTGTCGATGATTTCCTTGTCGGCCACAGGATTCACAGGGCCTTCTTCCCGGATAATATTCGGATCATCAAAGCAGCGGATCACATGAACTATAGCATCCACCTCGCGGATATGGGAAAGGAATTTATTCCCCAGGCCTTCGCCCTGGCTGGCACCCTTCACCAGCCCGGCAATGTCTACCCATTCGATGACGGTGGGCACAATGCGTTGGGGATGCACACATGCGGCAAGTTGTTGCAGCCGATGATCGGGCACTTCCACCAGGCTTACGTTTGGCTCAATGGTACAGAATCGGTAGTTGCTGGCCTGTGCTTTTACACTGGTACTTACGGCGTTGAACAGCGTGGATTTTCCAACATTGGGTAAACCTACAATTCCGGCACGAAGGGGCATTTGAAATTTTTGCCGCAAAAATAAGGATAGTTGGCCAGGCGCATGCCGACAACGAATTGCAGCCAGGTAATTTACCTGTGAAAAATCAGATCAATGCGTATTTTTACGGTTTTGAAATACAGATACCATGATTGATCCTCAGATTCAAGGTACGGCCATCATTCTTACCGACGGGGCCTTAAAGGACGGTCCGGCCAAAACGGCCCATGGCTTGATTCGCGGCACCGATCGTTTCACTATCCTCGGAGTGATTGACCCCGTCTGGGCCGGACACGATGCCGGTGAAGTACTGGATGGCAAAAAAAGAAATATTCCCGTGTACGCCTCTGTGCAGGAAGCCATTCAGGCTTCATCCCAACCCATTGCGTATGCGCTGGTGGGCATCGCTCCAAAAGGAGGCAAGCTCCCACAGGAGATGATTAGCCTGCTGGTCGACTGTATTCAGGCAGGATTGCATATTGTAAGCGGCCTGCATCAATACTTGAACGATATTCCCGAGTTGGCAGAAGCAGCTGCAGCCAGGGGTGTTCAGCTGATTGATATCCGCAAACCCAAACCGAAAGATCAATTGCATTTCTGGTCGGGAAAAATCTTTGAAGTGAGCTGCCCTATTGTGGCTGTGCTGGGAATGGATACCAAAATGGGGAAACGCACCACTGCGCGGCTTTTCACAGAAGCCTGCTGCCGGCAGGGCCTACGAGCAGAAATGGTGAGCACCGGACAAACCGGATGGATGCAGGGAGCCCGCTATGGCTTTGTGCTGGATACCATGTATAATGATTTTGTTTCGGGCGAACTGGAGCATGCTATTTACACCTGCTTTGTGGAACAACATCCGGATGTGATCTTCGTAGAGGGGCAATCGGGCCTGCGCAATCCTTCCGGCCCCTGCGGGGCTGAATTTCTGCTTTCTGGCGGTGCTCGTCATGTGATTTTGCAATATGCGCCCAAACGAATCTATTTTGACGATAACCCCGCCTGGGGGCGCATTCCAGCCGTTACCGACGAAATTGCCCTCATCCGCATGTATGGCTCTGAAGTGGTTGCCATTACCCTGAACACCGAGAAATGCAGCCCCGAGGAGGCCTTGCGCTTTCAACAGTCCTATCGCGATCAAACCGGTTTGCCCGTGTTTCTGCCCCTCGAACAGGGTGTAGAAGAAGGCGTGGCCCTGATTCGCGAGCTCATTGCATCCACCCAAAGCCTCTCAGCATGAAGATCCGGGAAGTTCAGATCCGCAAGGAAAATCTGGGACTAAAACGCCCTTATACGATTGCTTATAAGTCGGTCGATAGCGTGGAAAATGTGGTAGTCACCATCAGGCTTGAACAGGGCATAACGGGATGGGGAGCTGCCAATCCCAGCAAATACGTGGTGGGCGAAGACGCAGACGATACCTGGAAATGGCTCACCGAGGCCGACCGGGCTGCGGCGTTGCTCACAGGAGCCGATATCCGCGCGCTGGGTGAGCTGTTGAATCGGGTACATCAAACTTTTGGCGGTCACCCCGGGGCTCAGGCTGCTCTGGACATTGCCCTGCATGATGCTTTTTGCAATGCCATCGGTGTGCCGCTGCTAAAATGGCTGGGACAAGCCCATGAGAAAATGCTCACCTCAGTGACCATAGGCATTAAATCCGTGGCGGAAACTTTAGCAGAAGCGGAAGAATACGTAGGTTTAGGTTTTCGTTGCTTGAAAGTGAAGCTGGGGCATTCCTGGGAAGAAGATGTAGCGCGCGTGGTGAAGCTTCGGGAACGATGGCAGGGCCTGCCCATCCGCGTGGATGCTAACCAGGGTTACACCCCGGAAACGTTATTAAAATTTTTCCACGGCATCCGGGACTGCGACATAGAATTGATTGAACAGCCTCTGCCTGCCAATG
This sequence comes from Thermoflavifilum sp., assembly GCA_019683625.1. Classification (GTDB taxonomy): domain Bacteria; phylum Bacteroidota; class Bacteroidia; order Chitinophagales; family Chitinophagaceae; genus Thermoflavifilum. The sequence continues at coordinate 5,899 of JADGHY010000098.1, forward strand.
CGATGGCTGCATACCGAGAATTACCTGAGATGATCAAATCCAAGATAGCTATTGACGAATCGTTGATCAGCCCCGATGACGCTTATCGGCTCAGCCTGCCGCCTGGAGCCGGTGGAATTTTCAATATCAAGCTCATGAAGTGCGGAGGTATCCGGGAGGCCTTGCAAATTGCTGCTATTGCCCGCCGGGCAGGCATCGCCCTGATGTGGGGTTGTAATGACGAAAGCATTATCAGCATTACCGCTGCCCTGCACACAGCCCTGTCGTGTCCGCACACGCAATATGTGGATCTGGACGGCAGTTTTGACCTGGCAAGGGATGTGGTTTCGGGTGGCTTCAGGCTGCAAGAGGGTTACCTGATTCCCCTGCTGGATCGTGCCGGTCTGGGCCTGAAATCCCTTTCATGAAAGCCTTCATGCCAACGTGCATCAGGATGTAAATGCCCATCTTAGATGATTAAATCATGAACACATGGCGCTGAACATAGTCTGGATAGCCTTTTTTCTGATTGCCTTTGTTGTGGCGCTGTATAAACTCATAGTCCTGGGTGATACCCATATCTTCCAGGATATGGTCAACAGCACTTTCGATGCAGCCAAAACGGCTGCCGATATTTCCTTAGGCCTCATCGGTATCATGAGCCTGTGGCTGGGCATCATGAAAATCGGAGAACGAGGCGGCGTGATTCAGGCATTTTCCAGGCTCGTCAGGCCCGTGTTTTCCAGGCTTTTCCCCGAAATCCCGCCCGACCATCCGGCAGGAGGATCTATTTTGATGAACTTTTCGGCGAACATGCTGGGACTGGATAATGCTGCCACGCCCCTGGGGCTTAAAGCAATGAAAGAACTCCAGGAGCTTAACCCGGAAAAAGACAAGGCCTCCAACGCCATGATCATGTTTCTGGTGTTGAATGCTTCCAGCCTCACCCTCCTTCCCATCAGCATCATGGCCTATCGTTCCCAGGTGAAAATACCCGCAGCTAATCCGGCCGACGTGTTTCTGCCCATCCTGCTGGCTACCTTTTTTTCAACCCTCACCGGCCTGGTCTCGGTAGCATTGTATCAACGCATCAACCTGTTGCAAAAAGCCCTGTTGTTGCCTTTAGGGGGGCTAACCCTGTTCATTGGCGGTGCATTGTATTTTTTCTCGCGCCTGCCTGCTGCCGAGGTGAATACCATCAGTGAGGTGCTCAGCAATTTCTTACTGTTTTCCGTAATCATCCTGTTCATCGTGCTGGCCATGGTGCGAAAGGTAAATGTGTACAGCGCTTTCATCGATGGCGCTATAGACGGGTTTCAAATTGCCATTAAAATCATTCCCTATCTGGTGGCTATACTGGTAGCCGTGGCTGTGTTCCGGGTTTCCGGCTGCATGGATTACCTGATTCAAGGCATTGCAGCCGTGTTTCATGCCCTGGGTGTGAATACCGATTTCGTGCCGGCTCTGCCCGTGGCCCTGATGAAGCCATTGAGCGGAAGCGGAGCAAGAGGACTGATGGTGGAAATCATGAATCAATATGGAGCTGATTCTTTTCCCGGACGGGTGGCCTGCGTGATCCAGGGCTCTACCGAAACCACATTTTATGTGCTGGCCGTTTATTTCGGTTCGGTTAATATTAAAAAAACAAGATATACTTTACAATGCGCGCTCCTGGCTGAATTAGCTGGCATTGTTGCTGCTATTATCATCGCCTATATCTTTTTTC
>JADGHY010000099.1 GCA_019683625.1 Thermoflavifilum sp.
CGGGTACATAAATCTTATATCGTCAACAAGAAAAAAGTAAAATCGCTATATGGCAATCAGCTTGACATCGCCGGCCACTGGATTCCCATTGGCAAGCTCTACCGAGATGAGGTGGTGAAGCATCTGTTCAGCTGAGCTCCCCAGTTTGCAGGATTATCCTGAAATCTGTACTTTCACTTGCAATATTGTAAAATCTATGGCTTATCAAACCTTGCAGGTCGATATACGGGAACGCATCATGATCATTACCATTCATCGTCCCGAAAAGCTGAATGCCTTGAACAATACGGTGATGGAAGAACTGGACCTGGCTGTTGAGGAAGTATTGAACCGAGGCGATATTGGTGGAGCTATTCTCACCGGCAGCGGGGAAAAGGCTTTTGTGGCCGGAGCCGATATTGCGGGTTTTCAGCAACTGAGTCCTGAAGAGGCAAGAGCTTTATCTATCAAAGGTCAGGCATTATTTGCCAGCATCGAGCAGGCACCGAAACCATTTTTGGCTGCGGTGAACGGATTTGCCCTGGGCGGCGGATGTGAACTGGCCATGGCCTGTCACCTTCGGCTGGCCAGTACCAATGCCCGATTTGGCCAGCCTGAAATCAATTTGGGATTAATCCCAGGCTATGGCGGCACCCAACGCTTGCCCCGGCTGGTGGGCCTCACCCGGGCCCTGCACATGATGCTCACCGCTGAGATGATTACCGCAGAACAGGCTAAGGAATACGGATTGGTGCTTGAAGTGGTGCCTCCGGAAGCATTATTGCCTAAAAGCCTTGCCCTCATGCAAAAAATTCTGGCAGGCCCCGTTCATGCTATTCGCCACATCTTACATTGTACTTATCTTTCCACAAGTGCCTCACAGGATGGCTATGCTGCCGAAGCACAAGCCTTCAGCGAATGCTTTGCTACCGCCGACGCACGCGAAGGTATCCAGGCCTTCATGGAAAAACGCAAGCCCCATTTTCAAGGCAAATGACCCAAGCGCCTTAGGCCCTTCACTTGGCTTATCTTTGCCATGGATACGATAACATGGCTTTCTGATGAACGCATAATCTTTCGCACCATGTCAGATTCCAAGATACGAGTACGTTTTGCTCCAAGCCCAACCGGAGGGCTTCATCTGGGCGGAGTGCGAACCGTTTTGTTTAACTATCTGTTTGCCCGCCAACACCACGGCAAGTTTATCCTGCGCATTGAAGATACCGACCAAAGCCGCTATGTGCCAGGTGCCGAAGATTATATCTGGCGTTGCCTTCAGTGGTGTGGATTGCTTCCCGACGAGGGGCCGCATGTGGGTGGCCCGTTTGGCCCCTACCGACAAAGTGAACGGAAGAATATTTACCAAACCTATGCCCATCAACTGGTTGAACAGGGACAGGCTTACTATGCTTTTGATACACCTGAAGAGCTGGAAGCCAAACGTCGTGAGCAGCCCAACTTCCAGTATGATGTCCATAGCCGCTGGCAGATGAAAAACTCCCTCACCTTACCTGCACAGCAGGTAAAGGATCTGCTGCAACAAGGTTATCCCTATGTGATCCGGATCCGCATGCCGGAAAATACCACCCTTCGCATGCACGATTTAATCCGCGGAGAAGTGGAATTCCAGACTGAACAAGTGGATGATAAGGTGCTGCTGAAGGCCGATGGCATGCCTACCTATCATCTGGCCGTAGTGGTCGACGATTATCTGATGCAAATCAGCCACGTATTCCGCGGAGAAGAATGGTTGCCCAGCACACCTGTCCATCTGTTGCTTTGGGAATACCTTTTTGGCAAACAACACATGCCCCAGTGGGCTCATCTGCCGCTGATCCTGCGCCCTGATGGCCATGGCAAACTCAGCAAGCGCGATGGCGACAGGCTGGGATTTCCCGTGTATGCCATGGATTGGACCGACCCTTTCACCGGCGAAACCACACGCGGCTTTCGTGAAATGGGCTTTCTGCCCGAAGCCTTCGTGAATATGCTTGCCCTGCTGGGTTGGAACGATGGCAGCGGCCAGGAAATTTTTACCCTCGAAGAACTCGTGGAACGCTTCTCCATCGAACGCATCCACAAAGCCGGCGCCCGATTCGATTTTGAAAAAGCAAAATGGTTTAACCATGAATGGATAAAACGTTTGCCCGCCAGCCATTTTGCCCCGGAGGTAAAAAAAATCTTTGCGCAGCACCAGATTCCCATTCCCCAGGATAACCAATTTCTGCAAGTGCTGGAACTGGTCAAAGAACGCTGCAACCTGCTGACCGACTTTGTGGCCCAGGCCGGATTTTTCTTCCAACCTCCTGCCACATACGATCGGGCAGCCATCGAGAAAAAATGGAACCCTCAAATGAAAGCCTGTTTTGAAGCCTGGATGGCCACCCTTACTGATCTTGTGCCTTGGAATGCAACCACTTTGGAACAGTCGCTGCAGGAAGTGGCAACCCGTCATGGGCTAAAGAAGAACGACTGCTTGCTGCCCCTGCGCATCATGCTGGTAGGCGGAAAATTTGGCCCACCCGTGTTTCAGATTGCCGAACGACTCGGAAAAGCTGAAACCCGGCAACGCATCCAACGGGCTTTGCAACATTTCTAAACAACTATGGCTCGGTTTTTTGTGGGTACATCGGGCTTTGCCTATGCCTCCTGGATCGGAAAATTTTATCCGCCATCCATGAGCCGGGACTCATTTTTATCTTTTTATGCCCAACATTTTCCAGCCGTGGAAATCAACTCCAGCTTTTATCACATTCCCCGCCTCACCACCATATCCAAATGGGTAGCTCAAACGCCAGATGATTTTTGCTTTTCCTTTAAGCTTTCGCGACTAATCACCCACATCCACAGGCTGCAGGCCGACGAGGCATTACTTGCCAAATGCCTCAAGCCGCTGGAGCCCTGCACCCAGAAAACACAGCCCACGGTGATACTGATGCAAACACCTGCCAGCCTAAAACAAGATGCAGCATTGCTGGAAGCCTTGCTGAAACGCTTACCTGCCGACTTTAGGTATGCTATGGAATTCCGCCACCCGAGCTGGTTTCAGCCTGCTGTTTATCAGCTTTTAACGAAATTTCATGTGGCGTTGGTGCTTGCCGACAGTCCTGTGTTGGCAAATGGCAAACGCAAATGGCCCCTGGCCGATGTGGAAACTACAACATTTGCCTATTTGCGTTTCCACGGTGCAAAGGTGCTATTTACTTCATCCTATAGCGAAGAAGAATTGCAAGGATATGCCCGGCTGGTGCAGGAAAAGCTACGCAAACAGATGGATGTTTACGCGTTTTTCAATAATGATGCGGCAGGCCATGCCATAGACAATGCCCGAATGCTGGAGCAGTTTGTAAACCGGGCCACAACGGATCATTGATCGGGTGCATGCTTCTTGATTTCTTTGGCCCAGGTATCTTTTAAGGTTGCCGTACGATTGAAGATTAACCTTTCGGGCGTGCTGTCGGGATCCGTACAGAAATAACCTTTGCGCAGGAACTGAAAGCGGTCTTCAGGACGCGCCTGTTGCAAGGAAGGCTCGGCCCAGGCCCGGGGAATCACTTGCAGGGAATTTGGATTGATATAATCAGTAAACTCGCCGGGCTGCTCATCCGGATTTTCCACGGTAAACAGCCTATCGTAGAGCCTTACTTCAGCTGGGATGGCGTGGGATATGCTCACCCAATGAATGGTGCCCTTTACCTTCAGGCCCGACTCATCATGCCCGCTACGCGACTGGGGCAGGTATTCGGCATAGACGGTGGTGATTTCACCCCGATCATTTTTTTCAAAACCCGTACAGGTGATGATATAAGCGCTTTTGAGGCGTACCGACATGCCTGGTGCTAACCGGAAATACTTCTTCGGCGGATTTTCCATAAAATCTTCTCGTTCAATCCAAAGCTCGCGGCTGAAGGGCACATCGCGGGTACCGGCAGCCGGGTCTTCGGGATTATTTTCTGTGGGCAGCCATTCCACCTGATGTTCGGGATAATTGGTAAGCACTAATTTTACCGGATCCAGCACCACCATCACCCGACGGGCAATCTTATTGAGATGCTCACGGATGCAAAACTCCAGCAAGCCCACGTCGATGATGTTTTCGCGTTTTTGCACGCCAATGCGTTCACAAAAATCCCGGATACTTTCCGGGGTATATCCCCTGCGACGCAAGCCCCGAATGGTGGGCATGCGGGGGTCGTCCCAGCCCTGGACAAAGCCTTTCTGCACCAGCTGCAGCAATTTGCGTTTGCTCATCACCGTATAGGTGAGATTCAGCCGGGCAAATTCATATTGCCGGGAAGGAAAGATTTCCAATTGCTCGATGAACCAGTTGTACAGCGGCCGGTGATCCACGAATTCGAGTGTACAGATAGAATGCGTAACATGTTCTATGCTATCGCTTTGCCCATGGGCAAAATCATACATGGGATAAATGCACCAGGTATCTCCGGTACGATGATGCCTGACATGCTTGATCCGATACATGATCGGATCGCGCATGTGCATGTTGGGACTGGCCATGTCAATCTTAGCCCGCAACACCTTTTCGCCATCCCGATATTTGCCTTCCCGCATTTCCTGAAACAACCGAAGATTTTCTTCCACGGAACGATTCCGATATGGACTTTCGATACCCGGTTCGGTGGGTGTACCCTTCATGCGGGCAATTTCTTCAGGCGTGGAATCGTCCACATAAGCCAGGCCCTTGCGGATCAATTTTACCGCAAATGCATAGAGTTGCTCAAAATAATCAGAGGCATATCTTTCCCTTGCCCATTGAAAGCCAAGCCAGCGGATATCTTCCTTGATGGCTTCCACATATTCGGTTTCCTCAGTTTCCGGATTGGTATCATCAAAACGCAGATTGGTTTCTCCTCCAAATTTTTCTGCGATGCCAAAATTTAAGCAAATCGATTTGGCATGGCCAATATGCAGGTATCCGTTGGGTTCAGGTGGGAAACGGGTAAGTACCGATTGGCAGCGGCCTGTTCGCAGGTCTTCTTCTACGATTTCTTCAATAAAATTACTGGCCTTGACTTCTTCCATAGGCATATCCTCTGAAATGTAAGCAAAGGTAAGCGAAGAAACGCATTAGCCAAGCAGCCATAACCTTATGCAAAGGCTCACCGAACATCCTCAATAGAATTTCCTTTTCACAAACCAGATGTCGCGCAAAATGAGGCCTACGTGAAGCCTAACATAGTTTTCGGTGATGAGGGTGGTTGTGGTTCCCGGGCCGCCCTGCTGGCCTATTTCCACACCCAGGTTCAGGTTCATGGTATGTGGGGCATTGTAAATACCCAACCCTAAGGACACATTGATATCCCGGAGTTGCTGGTTATTGATCTGCAGATAGCTTTTGGTGTAGTTAAATGCACCCATGGCCACGATCCGGTGAAGCCAGTCGCGTGCATATATCGAATAATTCTGCTCAGGTTCATATTTGATGCCAGCCCCATAGCGACTGCTGTTGACCATTTGTACGGCATTCACCGAGGTGGCACTGCTGCCCCAATCTTCATAGGCATAATCCAAAATAAAACTCAAGGCATGCTGATAGGTGAGGGCAATTCCGCCCCGGTATTGATCGGGAAGCCTGAAATCGGCAATAGCTGTTTTGCCAAAAGAAAGGGTATCTATGCCGCTGATCACGGTAACCTGTCGCTGACCATGTAAATATTGATGAGGTGCATAGGTGCCGGCAAGCACATAGTCCCATTGCGAACCCAGCTTTCCAAATACCTGAGCGGCATAGCTCAGATGCACATTCTGATAATAATCCTGCTCGTTGGAACTAAGCAGAGCCGTATTCACATCATAACCAGCAATTTCACTGCGGGTGATGTTTCCGAAGATGTACGACAACCGTATGCCTGCTGAAAGATGATGACCAATTTGCCAGCCGTTTCCCCAATACACTTCATTTAATCCGCCGGTGCCCTGGATGGTGGTGGAAATGGATTGTGTGCCTCCATTATAAGTTTGGTTCTGCAAAATCTGATAACGCACGGTACTCAATGGTTTCAATCCAAATCCCGACCCCCACCAGTTGTTGAATTTAAAAGCCATGTCGAAGCGATCGATGCTGAAATAGCTGGCGTTGGCGCTGGTATTGTTGTCTTTAAATGTGGCACTGATACCGGTTGCGCTCGCCTCTAACACGGCCAGCTGGCGTTGCAATCCGCTCAAGGAAGCCACATTTGCATTATTGGGATATTGATCACTGCGCACTGCCGTGGTCGCATTGCCCAATCCGGAAAGCATGCCTTCTGCATTGTAATTCAACTCCCCAATACCCAGCGCAGAATAAGGAAAATTGGGCCTCACCTGTGCATGTAAGGATGATATATTCAGGCAACAGATGCCGGCGATGAATAAAATCCCGATTATGCTTCGAATCATCATGCCCTTAGCGGATTTTATTGGATCGAATAAATAAGCATTTGAATACTCACCTGCATGGGATCACGGTTGCTTTGTGCATCATTGACAATCAATCGTTGAAAAGTGCTGTTAAATGCCGGGCGCGGAATTATCAGCATCAGCCGGGTACGCAAGTTTAAGTTGGTGATGTTCAGCTGGTTTACCAGATAGGGCGTGATATCATAGGTGTAATAAGAATTGCCAAAAGCAAAATCCTGCACCAGATCCCCATGTTGATAATTGCCACTTGAATTAAACAGGCTATCCTGAATGGTGTAATAATCTGTTACCTCGGTAAGCGTCACCAGCGGCGGAAGCGGATTACCGGGAGCGTATGTGCCGCGCAAAGGCTTGATGATGAGTTTTGCCTGTAAGATGCGGGAATAGGTACCGATTTGCTTCAAATTATCCATTGCCGGAAAGCTTATTCTGACGGCCGTTCCAGCTAAAGGTTGTAAAATGGCATTATGATGCGTGGATGCTGCATTGATCAGTTTATGCTGGCTGCTGATGCCGGCAAAAGGAGTTTGGCTCTTATCTACATCCACATGATTGAATTGCAAACCCGTTTGGGTAATTTGAAAATCGTTGTACAACGGCGTCTTAGCATCTGTTTGATTGTGATAATACATGCGAATAAATGTAGAGGAATCTTTTGCGGCAAAGCCCACAATAAGCTGATTATTCCATCCTTTAATGACTAACCCGTGCAGATAGTTATTGATGAAAGCATTGTCGGTAGAAATAGAAGATGGATTATTGATGATAGCATCTAACCATGTGATGCCCAGCTGATCGGGTAACCGAATGAGCACTGAATCATTCCGGTTAGGATAAACCTTGCCCGTCCAGCTTGCCAATGGTGTTGGCTCATAGGGGAAAACAGTGGTATTGTAAAAAGCCGATTGCGTACCTAAATCCAGCTGTCGGGTTAAAGCATATACATGTAAATGAAAAACAGATGTGGTATCACCCCAATAATAGCGATTGGGTTTAAGCACCAGGCAAACCGAATCAAACACCACCTTATTGGTGATGCTTTTTACGGCGGGGGCTCCAATGGCAAAATAACTATAGCTGTCAATACTACCCGAAAGCGTATCGCTGTATGTGCCTACCAGCGACACGCCTGTACCAGAAGTGGGAATGGAATCCAAAAAAACAGTTTCTACCAAAGGTGTGAGCG
>JADGHY010000100.1 GCA_019683625.1 Thermoflavifilum sp.
AGCTAGAGGTGATTGGTTTATGGGAAAACGAATTTAGGCATTTTGGTTTTTATGCAAGATATTTTTTTAAAAACTTCTTCTGAAACTTGATTTTTTCCAATCATGAACCCGAAACAGGATCATATTCTTCAGGCCGGTAAAGGATTTCATAATATTGTTTTGCCAGACGATTGCTATCGAACTGGGGCAATACGTCGCGTAGGCTGTTCATCATCATTTGATACCAATGCGAAGGATTCTCGTAATACAGGGGGATCACTTTACGGGTGAGCACCCGATAAAGTTGGGCTGCGTCGTGGGCATCCATTTGTTCCACGGGCCAGTCGGGCGGGGCTGCCGGAATCACAAAACTATTTTCCTCATCTCGTGCAAATTCGGCAAACCAGCCATCGGGTATACTGACGTTTAGGGCTCCGTTCATGGCTGCCGTCATGCCGCTGGTGCCTGAGGCTTCTCGGGTCAGGCGCGGCGTGTTTAACCACACGTCGGCCCCGGCTTTAAGTTGTTTAGACAGGCTTAGCTCGTAGCCCGTAAGCACGGCTATGTTGGGATGCTGTTTGCTCAGCTGAACCAGATGATTGAACAAGCCAATTGCTCCGGCATCGGTGGGGTAAGGCTTCCCTGCCCAGATCAGCTGAACGGGATGGCGGCTATCTTGTATCAGGGCTTCAAAGGCCTGGGGTTCCCGCAGCAACAGGTCAAGCCGTTTGTAGCCGGCAAAACGCCTGGCAATCACGATGGTAAGCACTTCGGGATCGAACAGCTTTCCGCACTGGTCGGCCACCACTTCAAACAGGGCTTCCTTCAGGCGGTGCTTTCTTTCCTGCAATGCCTTCACATCATGGGCTGCTGCAGCCTCATAGAGCTCAGCATCAGCCCAATAGCCAGCATGCTGGGCATTAGTAATAGAGCAGATGGGAGAAATCTCCGGATACGCTGCCCACATCTTGTGCAAGGTGCGCGTGTGTATTTCCGAAACCCCATTGGTAAGGCCGGCCATACGCAAGGCAGCCAGGGTATGATTGAAAACGGGCCCATCTATTCCCGTGACCTGCCGCACCTGATCAGCCGAAAGCCCGCCAAAAAAGCTCATCTCTTCCAGCAGTCCAAAATCATTTTGGGGGTTGCCTGCCGCCTCGGGAGTATGGTTGGTAAATACCAACCGTTTTTTCACTTCTTCCAGCCGTTGGTATTTTTCATATAGGTAAAAAGCCAAGGGGAGGGCATGTGATTCATTGAGGTGATAAATTTCAGGCTTCCAGCCCAGGTGTTCAAACAATTTGGCCCCTCCGATGCCCAGCACAATATCGGCTGCCAGTTGTGCAGCCAGATCCGCATCGTAGAGCTTAAAGGAGGTAGTTCGGGCCAAATAATCGTTGCCTTCCACATCGGTAGTAAGCAAGAATAAGGGTGCTGTTTGAAATCGTTCTGGTGGCAAATACCATACTTTCACCTGTACGGGCTGGCCATGAATCTGAATAGGGTATTGGATACCGGTGTCGACCAGAAAATGATAAATTTTCTCCTGAAACAACACGGCCATCGATTGGTCTGGATGGCGTACCTGGTCGTAATAGCCATACTTCCAAAGGATTCCCACCCCCACCAGGTTCTGCCTCAAGGCATAGGCACTGCGCAAATGCGAGCCGGCTAAAAAGCCCAATCCACCTGCATAGATCTTCAAAGGCTGATGGATAGCATATTCCATGCAAAAATAAGCCACAGGTCTGCTATAGGCGGGTTCAATCTCGTAAGGATGCGCAAAAGCAAATGCCATAGGTAAGGAATTAAATTCAGTTTTTCACAAATCTATCTGCAGCAGGGAATGTTGTCCCGAATGATGAAGGTAAGATTTGTCTGTAAAATGCCTTTATCTTTAATGCATGCAAGCCTATTGGATGGCCTTAGATTTAGGTACCTCTTCCCTGAAAATCGTCTGCAGTGATCCGGACGGAAAGGTGTTGCATACTGCTACACAAGCCTGTCACACCTATCATCCTCAGCCGGGTTGGGAAGAACAGCATCCGGAAGCATTGTTGGAGGGTGTACAAATTTTGCTCACAGATGCCGTTACCCGTTTGGGTCAACCTCAGGCCATCAGCCTCAGTGCTGCCATGCATAGCCTCATGGCCGTAGATGAGCAAGGGATGCCCCAATCAGAGTTGCTGATCTGGTCTGATCTTCGGAGCAGCCAGGAAGCCAAATGGTTGAAACAACGAATTGGGGAAAAAGTGTATGCTCATTCGGGCGTGCCCATACATCCCATGTTGCCGCTTTGCAAGCTGGTGTATTGGAAAAATAATCTGCCGGCCTGGTTTCAGCGGGTTGCCTGGTTTATTTCTCTCAAAGAATACATTTTATTTCACCTGACCGGGCAAATGAAGGCAGATTATGCCATGGCAGGGGCTACGGGGATGTTCAATTTGCTGGAGCGGGATTGGGATAAAGAAGTGTTGCAGCTCATTGACCTGGATCCATCCAGATTACCCGAAATTTCTTCTCCGCTACAGGCCTGCTTCACCCATGGGCATCAACGCCTCACCCGGGCAAGCGGTCTGGCTTCGGGCATTCCCGTGTTGGTAGGAGCCACAGATGGTTGCCTGGCTGCTTTGGGATCTGGCATAGAAGACTCCCAGCATCTGAGCGTAACGGTGGGCACCAGTGCGGCGGTACGCTTATGGAGCCATCGCCCCGTCTGGGATCATCAGCAACGGTTGTTTTGCTATATGCTTTTTCCCGAAGCCTATGTGGTAGGTGCAGCTTTGAACAATGGCGGGGGCATTATTCCCCGATGTATGGAAATGATGGATGATCGGGAGTCTGATGTGGAGGCGTGGATAGCCAAGGCCATGCAGGCACCGCCGGGGAGTGATGGGCTGATGTGCCTGCCCTATCTGTATGGTGAACGCTCGCCTGTGTGGGACCCCGAAGCTTCGGGGGCTTTTTTGGGTTTGCGTGCGCATCATCAGGCTTGCCATGTTCACCGGGCCATCTTGGAAGGCATCGGATTTTGTCTCATGCAGGCCCTGCGCATACTGGAGACGGCTGTGCATTTGTCCGATCAAAAGGCTAAGTCCGGTGATATTATCCTGAGTGGCGGGATTACGCATTCCCAGCCATGGATGCAGCTTCTGGCCAATATGTTGGGAAGAAAGCTGGTGGTACGCCAGCAGGTTGATGCCTCTTGTGCGGGAGCCTTGCAACTTCTCGCGCGCTATTTTCACCGAAAACCGCTGAAAATAACGCGGGCTTCTGCTATGGAAGAGGAAAAGCTAATCCTGCCCGATGCACAAGCAGCGTTGCAATATGCTGGGTTGTTACCCCAATTTGAAGCCTTGTATCCCTTGGTAAAAAGCTGGCAGGAAATTGCCACAACAAAACCACGGAAATAGATAAATTCCGAACTTGCAGTATGCATATGCATGCATCTCATCGTCATGAAGCTTCTGCTCACGCTTCTGCCCAGCACATGTTGGGGAGCATGAACCGCATGCTATGGTTGGGTGCCCTGTTGAACCTGTTGTATGTGCTGATAGAAGCAGGGGCAGGATTGTGGACACATTCTCTTGCGCTGGTGGCCGATGCCGGACACAATCTTATGGATGTATTGAGTCTGGTGATTTCTCTGCTGGCCTTTCGCTTATTGCGCATCAATCCCAATCAACAATTTACATACGGATATCGCAAAACCACTATCCTGGCAGCTTTGCTTAATGCAGTAATTTTATTGATCACTGTGGGAGCCATTGGGGTAGAAGCCGTGAAGAGAATGATCCACCCGGAAATAATTTCAGGAATAGAGGTTTCGATCATTGCCGGATGTGGCATCCTGGTGAATGGCGCAACGGCCTTTTTGTTTTACCGATACCAGCATCAGGATTTAAACATGAAAGGAGCTTTCCTGCACATGTTTGCCGATGCTGTGGTATCTGTGGCTGTGGTTGTTTCCGGATTGTTGATTGCTGCTTTTCGCTGGTACTGGATTGATCCACTCATCAGTTTTATGGTGCTGGCCGTTATCTTAGCAAGCACCTGGAAATTGCTAAAGGAAAGTCTGCGGCTTTCCCTGGATGGGGTGCCCAAGGATGTGGATGTACAAGATCTTACCCGGCGTATGGAACAGGTGAAGGGAGTGAAAAATGTGCATCATGTGCATGTCTGGGCCATGAGTACGCTGGAAAATGCCCTTACCGCTCATGTGGTAGTTGATCAGCAATTATCTGTAGCAGAATCGAGCCGGATTCGCCATGAGTTGGAAGCTGTCATCCGGGAAATGCATATACAACATAGCACATTCGAAATGGAAACCCCTGCCGAGGCCTGTACACATACCGACTGTTGTACACCTGCCAATAAATCTTCCTCTTTTTTAGCATCACATGAAGCGTCGTATTCCCATCATTGATATTGCTGCGGTGCAGGATGAAGCCTGGATGTTGCTCGTGCAACTCCTGATCATCGGTTGGGCGATACAAAAACATATTTGCGTATGTCAATCCTTTCCAAAACGAAGATTTCGATGGGGAAATGGCTTGTTTGATTTGTTTACCGGCATGCTGTTGATCACCGTAAAATGCCCAATTGTACTTCGCATTGCCGACAGGCAAATCTCCCTGCAACGATTCATAGCATATCATCCGGTATGGCTGGGCTATAGCAAGCGTATCGCATATATGGGCAAACGATTGCTGATGGTATGGGGATGGCTGTTGTGGGGATATTGTTGCCCGGAAGAAGCATCATTTGCCAGGCAGCACAAACGGAAAAATCATGCGGGCCGGGCTAAAAACAAACGACGGCTTGTTTTCGGCTTTTCTCATTATTTGGCCACCCTCTATCAAAGGCTGGCAGCTATATGTGCACGTTGTTTTTCTCATAGATACATGCTTTATGAGGAATATCCTGTTTATCGGCCACCTCTTTATCTGATGAACAGGATATGGCTTAGGTAGCACCATCAACGCAACCAAAGGCAAAGGTTCGGTGCAATCAAGCATTGCAAGTGAGCTTGTTTTCCCGAACACAACAATTCCCAACACGTGTGCTTTCTCTTTTTAAACTTAAACCTAAACGAGATGAATGCTTTGCATAAAACCATAAGCATAAGTTTGATGCTCATGTGCATGACGTTTTTTTCTTCGCAGGCACAACCTAAGTCGGGCATCTTATTGCAGATTGAAGATGGGCAAACCCATCAACCTGTGGTAGGGGCCAGTGTGGTAGATGCCGCTAACCAACGAGTTCGCCTTTCCGATGCGCAAGGTATCGTACATTGGGATGCCAGCGCAGATTTTCCGCTGGTGTTGCGGATATCCTGTATCGGTTATCAGCCTCAGCGGATAACGCTTGCAGATCGGGTGCAAGATACTTTTCGGGTGTTTTTACAGCCGGCGAGTCAGGCTTTGGAACAGGTGGTCATTACGGCCACGCGTGTTGCCCAGCCTATTGCCGATTTGCCCACCCATGTACAAGTAGTTGATGAGGAAGATATAGAGGAAGGCACAGCCATGTCGCCGGGCAATATCCGGGAATTGCTTACCGAGTTATCGGGTACCCAGATTCAGCAGACATCGGCTGTTTCGGGATATGCCAGCATTCGGTTGCTGGGGCTCGATGGCGTATACACTCAGCTGTTGAAAGATGGTTTCCCGCTTTATGGCGGACTGTCTGGTTCCTTAAGCATGCTGCAGATTCCGCCGTTGGATTTGCAGCGCGTGGAAGTGATTAAAGGTGCCAGTTCGGCCTTATATGGCGGCGATGCCATCGCCGGCGTCATCAACCTGGTCTCGAAACAACCTTCTTTTTCACCGGTATGGACGCTGGTTGTGAATCAAACCCATAAAGGAGGAACAGATCTGGGTAGCTATTTTTCTCACCGAAATCGGCGTTTGGGTACGGCATGGATGGCCGATTATAGCCTGCAGCAGCCTTTTGATGTGAACGGCGATGGGTTTTCGGATTTGCCCTTTCTCCGCCAGTTTACCCTACAGCCTTCCGGATATGTATATTTCCGAGATAGCAGCCAGCTACAGCTTACCACACATTTGTTTCATGAGCTGAGGAAAGGGGGCGATATGCAGGCATTAAAGCAGGACGTGGACAGCCTGTTTTTACAGGAGAGTACCACGACGCGATTGGATGCCGAATTGCAATATCAACGCAGGGCAGGCACAGGCGTGTTGGCCATCAAAACCAGTGGGGTGGTTTATCAGAGGCAGTTAAATGCGTTTAAAGGCAGGCAGTATAGTTCTTATTCCGAAATCAGCTATGCTCCCGAGTGGGGAAAGCATCAATGGGTAGGCGGACTGAATGTGCTGACCGATCGTTACCTGCCTGGTGTGGAGGATAGTTTGGCCCCTCCGGCATACGATTATCTTACCTTGGGCTTGTTTTTGCAGGACGACTGGAGGGTGTTGAACAAACTTACCTTAGAGGCCGGTTTCAGATTGGACAGGCACAATCGGTATGGATATTTCCTGCTTCCCCGGTTGATGGTATTATGGAAGCCCTTGCCGGGCCTTCAGCTGCGGGGTGGGCTAGGCTGGGGATACAAGATTCCCAGTTTTTTCAATGCACAGGCCGAAGAAGACGGATATCTTCATCTGATTTCCCCATCGGGTAAGCTTTTACCTGCAAAGGCTTTGAGCATTTCGGGTGATATATACTACCATCGCACCTTTGCCAATGGCCTAAGCCTGAGCGTTGACCAGGGCCTGTATGTGACGCAACTTCGGCATGCGCTGGTAGATACAGCCGATCAAACTTCTTTTTCCAATGGTGCCATTCGCTTTCTAAATGCACCTGCACCTGTTTTCACAACTGCGTTGGAAACCAATGTCCATCTGGAGGTCTCGCATGGGGAAGCTTATCTGGGCTATACCTTTCTCCATGCCATTCGTAAATACGATTTGCTTCATCCTCAGCTACCCCTTACGCCTCGCGGCAGATTTGTTTCTACCTGGTTGTGGCATTTTCCTGAGGGCTGGAAATTCGGGTTAGAGGGATTTTATACGGGGCATCAATATCTGGATGATGGCTCGCTGACACGCAGTTACTGGACGTTTGATGTGATGGTAGCAAAAACATTTTCCCAATTCACGATTTTAGGGAACGTGGAAAATATCACAGATACCCGGCAATCGAGATGGGGTCCCCTGTTTACTGGCAGTCGTGCCCAGCCTCGTTTTCAGGAAATTTACGCGCCCTTAGATGGTCGGGTCATCAATGTATCGGTAAAATGGAACATATTGGGAGGAAAAGATGAGGATGATTAGCTTTTTCATAGTTTTGTGCACCTTTTGGCAGGTATTTGTACCTGACTTGGATCTTGTGCAGCGGAAGTAGCTCAGTTGGTAGAGCATCAGCTTCCCAAGCTGAGGGCCGCGGGTTCGAATCCCGTCTTCCGCTCGAAGTTTTTTGGTGTTTGATTTTTTAGGTAGCTCAGTTGGTAGTCCCGGCTGAGCCG
>JADGHY010000101.1 GCA_019683625.1 Thermoflavifilum sp.
GTTTTATAGGATAATGTTATCAAATACATGACGTTAACTGTATCGTGTTATGCGGATATGTTGCTCAGCACACTCGTTGTACTGGGATGAGGTTGATTAAATCTATCAGTTTAAAAATAAGCTGATGGATATACAAAGTCAAGTAAACGCTGTTAATGAAAAGTTATTCAGTAGATCCAACAATTGATCTCATGATTTGTGAAGCATGCCTTCTATTTCTTTAACAGCGGTATGCAATCGTTGTTGTGCATTGCCTTTTACCAATATCCAGGGAACCTGGCTGTGGATTACAATATCCAGATATATCCGAAAAAAATACAAGCGCATTTCAGGTTGTGGATGTTCGCGTTGCGGATCATCTACCCAGGGTACATCGATGTAGGTCAGCACATATAAATCGTATGTTCTGCGAGCAATTTCTTCCAATATCCAATGATGACAGCTTTGGTATTTGTGTTCACTCCACACTTTGATTACATAGAGATCTGTATCGCAAATCAGCAGCCGATTGGCCTTTGCGGCCTGTTGTTCTTCTTCCCGTATTTGCCCGCGTGCAATGTTGAGCAAGTCTTCCTCCCGGTAGGGGCGATGCAGATGGTCTAAATAGGTGCGTGCAAACTCAGGTACCCAGGGTTCCTGGAAATAGGCTGCGAGCTGCTGGCTGAGGGTGCTCTTGCCAGTGGATTCCGGGCCGATGATGACAACTTTTTTGATCAAGGTTTGTATTTGCGGTAAATGAGGCTGAGCCCACTCGGGAGCACAATCAGCAGCAAAGGTAGGGCAATGATAAATCCGCCAATCACGGCTATGGCCAATGGTTGGTGCAGTTGTGCGCCCACGCCAATGCCCAATGCCAGAGGCATCAGGGCAATAATGGCACCCAGAGCCGTCATAAGTTTGGGCCGCAAGCGGGTGGAGATAGCATAGATCAAGGCGGCATGCACATTGCCCGATGCAGCCAGCTCCGTTTTAAATTGTTGAAAAGTGAAAATAGCATTCTCTCCAATGATACCCACAATCATGATGATGCCGGTGTAGCTGCCCACATTCAGGGGTGTATGTGTCATCCACAAGGCTAAAAGGCTTCCTGATGTGCCTAATGCAGCTAAAAGCAAAATGGATAATGAAACCCATAAGTTGCGCGTCATGAAAGCCGTTACACAGCACACCAACAGTCCAGCCGTGATGAGTATCAGCAACAGCTCATGAAACGATTGCTGTTGCTGGGCATAGCTCCCGCCATATTCAATATGGTAGCCTTGGGGCAAGGCTATATGTTGGGTTATATTTTTTTGGATATCGTGCATGACGCTGCCCAGATCTCGTTGGTTTAATCTTGCGGTGACGATATCAACTGACTGCAGATTCTCCCTTTGGATCTCTGCAGCACCTTTTTGCAACCGGATGCTGGCCAGCTGATCAATAGGTTTCAGCATGCCGTTGGGCAAAAAGATCTGGGCATGTAGGATATCCTCCACATGGCGTTGTTCGGGATGAGGATATAACACGCGCACATCTGTCATCTGTTCCTGATCCAGCACCTGTCCGGCAACCACACCCTGGCCTTGGGTTTGTAATTGAAATTGCAGATCGGCCGGCGTTAATCCAAACTGGGCCAGCCGATCGGCTTTGGGATGAACTTCCACGGAAGGCCCGGCAATCACGATGCCATTAAACACATCGGCAGTACCGGGTACGGCCGATACCCAATAGCTCACTGTATCGGCCAGCTGATGAAGGATTTGCGGATCATTGCCAAAAATCTTGATTTCAATAGGCTGTACGGACTCGGTAAGATCGCCCAGCATGTCGGTGATGACCTGGCCAAAATCCACGATCAGCGCAGGCTGGGAGGCTTCAATGCGTTTGCGGATATCATCTATCACCTGTTGGGTAGTACGTTTCCGGTGTTTTTTGAGGCTGATGAGATAATCTCCTCTGTTGGGTTCGGTGATGAAAAATCCCATCTGGGTGCCGGTACGCCGCGAATAGCTTTCCACTTCGGGTGTGCTCATGATGATTTTTTCCACCTGGCGGCAGATGCGGTCGGTTTCCTCCAAAGAAGTACCTGGTGGCGAAGTGTAATCCAGCACAATGGAACCTTCATCCATATCGGGAAGAAAACCGGTTTGCAGCCGGGGTATTACCCAGATGATGCAGGCTATCAGCAAGGCTATGCCGATGAGGCTAATCCATGCACGCTTCAGGAAGAAGCCTACCCAGGGCTGGGATTTGACAGCCTTTCCGGAGTGAAGGTGCGGGCGCGTTTTACGGGAAAAAAGCAAATACACGACTGGCAGTCCTATCCAGGTTACCAGAAAGGAGCAAACGAGGGTAATGATCATGGTATTGGCCAGCACCTGAAAATACGCACCAGCTACGCCGCTCATGAAGGCAAAGGGAATGAAGATGACGATGGTACTCAGCGAAGAAGCCACCATGGCCGGAAACAAATATTGAATGGCTTTTTGCACCAGGGTGGGATAATCTACATCCGGATGTTCTTCGCCGGTGCGGTGAATTTGTTCGGTGACAACGATGGCATCATCAATGATGAGGCCTATAGCTGCTGCCATCGCACCCAGGGTCATGATATTGAAAGTATATCCTACGGCATATATTACGATGAGGGTCAGGGCAAGTGTAATGGGTACTGTAACCAGCAGGGTAGCGCTGGCTTTCGCGGAACGCAGGAAGATGATGGCCACCACGATAGCCAGCAGAATACCGATCCACAGCGCATCAGTTACACTATGAATTGCATCATGCACAAAGTCGGCCTGAATATAATATGGCACCAGCTGTACGCCCTGGGGGAGAAGCTTTTGCAGGGATTTCACCCGTGCCTGGATTTGGTCTGATACTTCGATGAGGTTGGCATTAGGCTGTTTGAGCACCCCGATCAATACTGCATCGTGCCCATTGGCGTTGATGCGGGTGTATTCCACGGCTTCGTGCACCTGCACATCTGCCACGTCGTTCAGGTAAATGACTCTTTTTCCATCGTTGGCAATCACAATATGGCGAAGTTGATCCAGGCTCACGAGGTTGTCGTTGGTGACGGATAAATACAGGCGGTGGTAATCGTTTACAAAGCCATTGGCCAGTACAAAATTGGTTTTGCTGATGGCCTGTGCAACGGTTGATGGTGTAAGATGCAGGGCTGCCAATGCTTCGGGATGGAGCGTCACCCAGTATTCTTTGGTACGCCCACCCATGATTTGGATCTGGCTCACGCCCGGCACCTGGGCCAGATAAGGCCTAATGGTATAAAGGGCCAGCAGCTTCAGCTCAATAGGACTCAAGGTATTGCTCTCGAGTGCATACCCCATGACAGGGAGGATGGAAGGGTTCATTTTTTCTACGGTAATCTGTACGCCCGGAGGGAGGCTGCTGCGGATTTCGGCAATGCGTTCGTTGATTTGTTGCATGCCCAGGTCAATGTTGGCACCCCAGTTCAGAAACGCTGAAATTTCGCAGCTGCCGCGGCTGGTGGTGCTGCGGATCATCTGCAGATTCTGGATTTTTTTGATGGCCAATTCCAGCGGTTTGGTAACCGTTACCATCATCTTATCTACCGGTTGGAGGCCATCATCGGCAATCACCTTGATTTTCGGAAAGGTGATTTCAGGAAAAAGAGAAGTCTGCAGGCGTGTATACACCAATACGCCGCCCATCAAGATCAGGGCGAGGATCAGCGATAAAGGATGCCGGTATTTTTCAAAAAATGCATTCATCTGAACAAGATTGAAGATGAACAAGTATCCATAGCTCTCTCACCTGAGCATTCAAATCTTTTGATGCCCGACAAGCCAGGATCATAACCAGGCCATGGCGAGGATTGGCTGTAGTCCTTTTCTTTGGGCAAATGCCTCTGCCACCAGCGATGCAACCAATGGGATGCCCATGCAGAGCCGGCGCCGATGGCCATACCTGCCAGCACATCGCTGGGATAGTGCATGCCCAGGTCGAGCCTTGAATAAGCCACGGCTGCAGCCCAGGTCCAGGCGGGCACCAGCACATACCATCGCCGATGCTGAAGGGTGAGGCTGGTGGCCAGGGAAAAGGCAACAGAAGTATGGCCCGATGGAAATGAGCCATCCGTATCGTTTTGCAGATGCTGGATGTCGGGGTAGGTGATGAAAGGCCTTGGGCGGTGGATAAGGGTTTTTAAGCTCAGGGTAAATCCTGCGGCCAGACACCACGAGGCCGTCATCTCCGCTCCTTGTGCGATTTGCAGGCTATCGTGGTGCATCAGTGCCCAACCCGTCACACCCAAGGGGAGCGCTAAACTAACGGGAATAGCCGTGCGGGTGATATCCAGGAAAGGCTGATCGAGCGTGCGGGGGCGATGGAGGTTAATAGCGCGTAGCAATTGAATATCCGGATTTTGTGCGGAGGCCTGAACAAAACACAACATCAGCAATCCCGGAAGCCAGTGCATTTTTTGCAACATGGGCATGTGGTTTTGTGTGAGGGTTGAGCTGAAATCAAGGCATAATCCGGATGCGGGCCGTGTCGGGCAGTCCGTAATTGCCGCTGGTAACTACCCGATCGCCCGGGTGAAAGGCCGGGCTCAATACCTGCACCAGGCTATCCTGCTGGATGCCAGGCCGGATAGGCACCCGCACCGCAGTACTATCGTTGATAACCTGCATCACCCAAAAGCTATTTTGCTCCTCATTGGTGAGGATGGCTGCCCGCGGCACCAGCCAGGCGTGAGGATATACGTGTCTGACCACGACGGCCCGGGCTACCAGATTTTCAGGCAGGTTGCGCGAGCTGTGTACCTTCAGCACAAACTGTTGGGTTTGCGCCGTAGGATCAACCATGGGCATCTGATAAGCCACCCGGGCCGATAGCCTGGAACCATCGGGCAACAGCAGCATGCAGGGCTGGCCTGGATGCACGGCCGCAGCCCATTCAAAAGGCACCTGCAATAAAAACACAAAGCTGTTCTGGTCGCTGATTTCACACAGAGGTTCTCCGTCGGTGACATAATCGCCGGTCTGATGATAGAGTTGACTCACAAAACCATTCTGGCTGGCACGGATGACCACGTTGTTCCGATAGGGCAACAAACTACCGGGCAGGGAGTCGGCCAAAACGTCCACAGCCCTTGCTTCCTTGGTCTGGATGACGAAAAGGGGCTGCCCGGTTTTTACAGGTAATCCCAAGGCGGCCTGTACCGAAACCAGATAACCGTTTGCATTAGCTTTCAGGTTGTTTTTTCTCAGATAGCTGGCCACGGCATTCAGGGTCATCTGGTCGGCAATAGGCCCTTCCTGCACCGCCGTCACCAGCACGGGCGTAATCACTTCTTCCGCACTATCTCCTGCATTTTCATTGGCAGGGGAAGGATGGCAGGCCGATAATCCCACACAAATCAGCAGATAAAGATATTTTCGGGCAAGCTTTGCAGACATACACAATCCAGATTTTAATGCAACCAATAATTTAATTCATTGATAATCTGCCATCGGCGAACCCTGGCCTGGTCCAGGCTATTTTGCACGAGCAGGTGTTGCTGAATGGCCAGCAAGTAGTCGGTGATCCGCACATTACCGGTTTGTACCAGCCGCCGGTCAATGGCCAGCAATTCTTCGCTGGTGGCCAGTTTTTGCGTTATTGATAACAGTTGTTGTTCCGCTTCGCGCAATTGTTGGTATAGTCCGGCAATTTGTTGATGATACTGGCTGATGAAAAACTGCTGATATTGTTGCCGGGTGAGTTCCTGAAGATCGAGTTTCTCGTTTTGCAACCGGCGCTGATGCCCGTCGTAAATCGGGATGCTGAGGCTGATGCCAAAACTTGTTCCCAGATTTTTGTACAGGGTGGAAACTTGCGAACTGTTTAATCCCGCATCGGCAAACCAATTCACCGTGGGCAGATAGCGCGAGGCAAAGAGTTTACGCTGGTTAGCAATAGCAAGGCTATCGATCTGGTAGCGTCGGATAAACACCGAAGGATGGGCAGGCCAGGCATGCAGGGTGATATCCGGCTCTTCCAGCTGCACGTTGCTGGTATCGTGGATGCCGCACAAATATCGCAGTGTAGATAAGTCCTGATGGTATTGGCTGCGAAGCTGATCCAGGGTTATTTGCTGATTTTGCAGGGCCACGGTGATATTCAGAAAGTCGGCATACTGATACACACCTTGTTGCACTAGCCTTTGCACGATCATTTGTTGTTGTTGCAGCAAGGAATCCATCTGCTCATTGTGTTCCAGCTGCAACAGGTCGGCGTAAGCGACCAGGTATTGCTGAGTCACCGCATGGTTAAGATCGTAGGTGCTGATGCGTGCATTGTTGGCAATCTGCTCACGCTGGATAGCCAGCTGGGCAAATTGGGGTTGCAGGATGCTTCGGGTAAACAGCGGTTGGGAAACGCTTGCCACAGCTGTGTATTGCCCGCCGTTGGTGATGGCTTGATCATAACCATACCCATGTAAGGTAGGTGCCAGCATCACCATGCCATTGGCAAAGACCTGCGGCCGGTGGGAAGCCCGGATAAGAGCACTGTCTAACTGTGTGGAGGCCAGTTGATGCGCATAATCCTTTAACAGTGGGCTGCGTTGTTGGGCAAGCGTTAGAAAATCGCTAAGCCTTTGCTGTGCGCCTCCAGCAAGAGGCTTAGCGAGAGCCAAAAACAGCATGCAACCAGCTGTCAGGTGGAGAGGAAATCGCCGGAAAAAATTATTGCGTTGCCGCAAAACGGATTTATCCATTATCATCTTCCGGTTTTTTACCTCAGGTTAATCGGCCTTTTGGGTTTTGATCCATTGACCTTGTTTGTCGAAGATATAGGCTTTGCCATTTGCATCATCCAATTCATAATTGATGCGATGATGCGCATCTTCATTGATCGAGGCTTCCTGAATTTTCAGATGATGGTTGTCTGCATATTGCCTGATTTGTGCAGGAATCTGGCTCAGTGGCACATCGGTTTCTGATCCTGCAAATGCTCCGGCAGCAGAGAAAGCCGCACTATGATCATATCCATTTTCCTTCCAGTTAGCCTCAAAGTGATCATGTTCCTTTTCCCAAAAATAGGATTTCACCTGTGGATATAGCTTGTGAAAAGCCTGTACACAGGATGCGGGCACCTGATTTTCAGGAATGCGTTGAGCGCGGGCAGCTTGCATGAAGAAAAAACATCCGGCAAGCCATAAGCATACATGTTTCATAGTTCATTGTTTTTGTACAGGCAAAATAAGATGGGGTTTTAGAAAAAAATCTGAAAAAGATAAGCCCTCTGCATTACATAGGAATATTGTTTAAAAGAGCAAACACAGGATTCTTTTCCCCGACGTATTTCTTTTCTGGGGACAAATCGTGTGCGCAGCAAATGAAAACATGATTGATGATAATTACGATAAAATGTATCTATCAGAGTTTATATCAGGTTTGTTTTTTGTGTGTATCGTACGATCTTTAAATAGGATTTTTTCGATAAAGTATAAGCG
>JADGHY010000102.1 GCA_019683625.1 Thermoflavifilum sp.
CCTGCATGACTACGGATGCACCCTGAAATTGTTTACCCGCGATATTGCCAAGAACCTGGGCCTGTATGGAGAAATGCATCGTTTTATTCCGGTGCTGGCCGCCATGCAGGGCGCCAGAATGACTGAAGTAGCTGTGCGGCATCATCCCCGCGTGCATGGGCGCTCTAAATATGGACTGGGACGTACGTTTAAAGTGCTAAGCGATCTGCTGCTGGTAGTTTTCTTCCAGAAATATTTCCGCAGCCCCATGCATTTTTTCGGCCCCATCGGCCTGGTTGTGTTCCTGGCCGGATTGATCATCAACCTCTATCTGTTTGTCCTGAAGCTCAGCGGAGAAAAAATCGGCGAGAGACCTCTGCTGATCCTGGGCGTTATCCTCTTGCTGAGTGGCTTGCTGATTGTTTTGTTTGGCTTCCTGATGGAAATCATGATGCGGATTTATTATGGTTCGCATCCCGAACGAAAATTCCAGGTGCGTGAAATCATTTCCCGAGGGACGACTGAAAGACATGACTGAGAAATGTGCCCCAGAAAATATTGATCATCCATAATACATTCGGGTGAAAACGATATTCAAGTGGCTATTCAAAATTTTGGTGACTGGTGCAGCGCTCTATTTCACCTTTCGAAAGGTAAACTGGTCACAAACCCAGGCCGTGCTGCTGCACACCCGCTTGCTGTGGTTTATCATTGCCCTACTGTTATTTAATCTTTCTCAAATAAGCAGTGCATGGCGATTGTGGTTTTTCTATCGCGCACTGGATATCCCCTTTTCTTTTTTGCAAAATATTAAACTCTATTATATCGGCATGTTTTATAACCTGTTTTTGCCCGGAGGCATCGGAGGGGATGGATATAAAATTCATTACCTGTATCGCTTTAGCGGGAAATCATTAAAATCATTGTTTACGGCTACTTTGCTCGACCGTTTCCAGGGATTATGGGGATTATTAATCCTCTTATCAGGCATCATGGCCACAGCTAATGCCGGTTTGCCGGATGGCCTGCAACGATATGCTCATATTGTTATGTTAAGTTTACTGGGTATATGCGGGATATATGTGGGTTTGGTGTGGATGATATTTCGCAGGTTTCGTGCTGTATTCTGGAAAACAGCCGCAGCGGCCATTCTGGTACAGGTCTGTCAGCTGCTGGCCGCATGGGCATTGCTGCAGGGCCTGGGCGTGGAAGACAAGATCAACTTGTACTTGATTGTATTCCTTTGCAGCTCTATTGCGGCGGTTATTCCCTTTACCATTGGCGGCATGGGCGCACGAGAGCTGGTTTTTGCCTGGACCGCAACAGTTTTGCCTATCCAGGGCCATGAAGCAATTGCCATGAGCCTGCTATTTTTTCTGCTTACCGCTTTCAGCTCTTTTGCAGGTGCTTTTTTATCTATGCCCAAACAAACGCAGCTGTCATCCTCCTAAAATCATCTACCAATGAGCGTTTCCGAGTTTTTGATGTATATCCTTTTGAAGATTTAACAATTTCGTGTCAATCTCTTCAATAATCCTGCACTATTTTTGCAATGGTTTTGAACAAAATTCAACAGTAGCTCCTCCTTCTGTATCCCCCTACCCTTTTGAATATTGTTTTACGTACACTTTTTATTATTTAAGGATTTAAAAACACATCATACTATGGAAAAGACAAATTTAACGCCTAAGGTGGAAGTGAATCTGAATGGCTTAGTTGTGGA
This sequence comes from Thermoflavifilum sp., assembly GCA_019683625.1. Classification (GTDB taxonomy): domain Bacteria; phylum Bacteroidota; class Bacteroidia; order Chitinophagales; family Chitinophagaceae; genus Thermoflavifilum. Next base: position 1,703 of record JADGHY010000102.1, read on the forward strand.
AGAAAGACTGGCAAAGCATGTTACAGCTGGCACTCGCAAAGCCAAACCAACTGTTTTTGGTTACGCAGACCTGTGGAAATGCCAAAAACAATTCAAACCCAGAAAGCCCATCCTCAACAGGATCATGCATACCACCCTTTAACACCATTTCATGTAGAGACGGCATTGCTGCACGTCTCTACATGCTTTTTCTCTTCTCCTCAAAGACTTCCTCCAACAACATAATATAGGTTTCTATGCCCTCTTTGATTTCGTGCAGATAGATAAATTCATCTGCACTGTGTGAACGGGCTGAGTCGCCGGGCCCTATTTTAACGGATGGACCCGGAATCAATGCCTGATCAGAAGTAGTAGGCGAGCCATATAATTGTTTACCGATTTTCTGTGCGGCCCGCACAACAGGATGATCAAGCGGAATCGAAGAGCTGCGCATGCGCAGGGAACGAGGCTTTACCTCACAGCCAACATGTTTGCGCACAATATCCAGAATTTCCTCGTGGGTATATACGTCCGTCACCCGAATATCCACCGTAAAATGGCAACAGGCAGGCACTACATTATGTTGCTGTCCGGCCTGGATCACTGTTACATTCATATGCACTTGACCCAGCATGGGAGAAACCTTTGGGAAGCTAAAGCTGCGAAACCATTCAATATCGGGCAAAGCCTTGTAAATCGCATTTTCTCCCTCCTGGCGGGCCGCATGCCCTGCTTTCCCATGGCTGACGCAATCCAGTACCAATAAACCTTTTTCAGCTACGGCCATCTGGGTTAAGGTGGGCTCTCCCACTATGGCAAAGGCAAACCCGGGTAACTGCGGCAAGATGCTTTCAATGCCATGCTCACCCGAGATCTCTTCTTCAGCAGTAGCTGTGAGGATGAGGTTGTAGGGCAAATCAGGCCGATCATAAAAATGCAAAAAAGCTGCTATCAAGGCCACCAAACAGCCACCGGCGTCATTACTGCCCAGGCCGTAAAGCCGATCTTCTTCGATAACCGGATCAAAGGGATCACGCGTATAGGCTGGATTGGGCTTAACCGTGTCGTGATGTGAATTTAACAGGATGCCGGGCTTGGCAGCGTCAAAATAACGGTTAACGGCCCAGACATTGTTCAGGTGACGATGAACCGGCACCTGATGTTTTTCCAGGAATCCGGCAATAAGCCGGGCAGTTTGCTCCTCCTCCCGGCTAAAGGAAGGCGTAGCAATGAGTTGGCGCAATAAGGCCACAGCCTCATGATATAAAGAAGTATTCCACATAACATGCGTTTAAGGAAAATAAAAAATCAGCAGGCTTTTGCTTTACAAGCAGATGATGGTACCTACCGCACTTGGTGCGGGCAGAGCCTGTTCTGCAAGTGCCGATAAAGCACGGGCATGCCCGATAATTACTTGTTTCACGCCGGCACGACAGGCCGCAAAGGCATTTTCCAGTTTAGGTAAAATACCATCGCGTAAAGCCCCTTCTTGCAAAAGATGCTGGACATCGTCCGGACGAATCCTCGGAATCACGGAATCAGGATCGTGGGGATCACGTAACACACCTTTTTGATCAAAACAAAATACAAGCTGTACTTCATAGTGGGCGGCAAGAGCCACTGCCACCGAAGAGGCAATGGTATCGGCATTGGTATTGAGCAAATGGCCTTGCCCGTCGTGGGTAAGCGGGGCTAACACCGGCACCTGTCCGGATTCGAGTAAGGTCTCAAAAGCCTCCACCCGAATGCCTTCGGCTGAAAGATCGCCCACCCAACCATAATCCAGTTCTTTTACTGGGCGTTTCACGGCCCGCATGGCATTCATATCGGCCCCGGTGAGCCCGATGGCCGGGCATCCCAATGCCTGCAGCCGGGCTACCAGCTGCTTATTAATGAGTCCGCCATACACCATGGTTACCAACTCCAAGGCGGCATCATCGGTGATGCGACGCCCCTGGACATATTTGCTGGCTATGCCTAACCGCTCACCGATACGGGTAGCCAGTTTACCCCCACCATGCACCAGGATTTTCAAGCCAGGCAATGCTGCAAAATCATGCAAAAACGTTTCACAAGCAGCGGGATCGTCAATAACCTGGCCGCCGATCTTAATCACATAAAGCCCGGATGATGGGGTTTTTGCCATAAAAACTTCTCATTAGAGATGCTGCAAAATTTCACTCAATACCGCTTGCGCAGCCCATACCCGATTCGCAGCCTGCTGGGTGACGATGCTGTGTGGGCCATCGAGGATTTCATCACTCAGCTCCACATTCCGTCGTACCGGCAAGCAATGCATCACTTTAGCATCACGGGTAAGGGATAATTTTTCTTCGGTAAGCATCCATTCCGGATCATTGCTGTAAATCTTTCCATAATCGCGATAGGTGCTCCAGTTTTTCACATACACAAAATCGGCATCGCGCAAGGCTTCGTTTTGATCGTAGGTGATATAGGCTCCCCGGGTAAAAGACTCATCCAGCTCATAATCTTCCGGATGGGTAATCACAAATTCCGCTTTTCCCCAGGCATTCACCCATTGAGCGAAGCTGTTGGCCACGCACTGCGGAAGGGGTTTCACGTGCGGGGCCCAGGTGAGTACCACCTTAGGTCGGGCCTTGCTGTTGGGCCAGTATTCATGCATCGTGATCAGGTCAGTAAGGCTTTGCAGGGGATGCAGTGTGGCACTCTCCAGGCTTACCACCGGCACACCTGCATATTTCACAAACTGGCGAATGTACAATTCACTATAATCTTCTTCCCGGTTGACCAGTGTCGGGAAGGTACGGATACAAAGGATGTCAAAATATTTTCCCAGAATGGGTGCTGCATCTTTTACATGTTCACTGGTATTTCCACTCATAATGGCTCCTTCCTCAAATTCCAGGGCCCAGCCTTCTTTATCTACATTGAACACCATCACTTCCATACCCAAATAACGGGCAGCAATCTGGGTGCTAAGCCTCGTGCGCAGGCTTGGATTCAGAAACAAGAGCCCTACCCGTTTGTTCTTCCCGAGATGTTGGTCTTTCCAGGGATTGGCTTTGTAATCCAGCGCCCGTTGAATGAGCGCATCCAGATCTTGTACATCGTGCACGGAAAGAAAATGTTTCATGGTGTTTATACTCAATATTTTTGGCCGTTTTGAAATGAAATAGATGTTTCTGGTTTACCCATTTCTTGCAGCGATTGCCGGAAGGCTTTCAGGAAGAAAGAAGCCTCTTCCTCCTGCAGGCTCAGGGGGGGAAGCAGGCGAATGGTATGGGGCTTTGCTTCACCGGTGAGGATCCTGTGGCGATGCAACAAGTGTTGCCTTAGCCCGGCAAAAGCAGGTTGAGGATCCAGTCCGATCATAAGCCCACGGCCACGGATATTTTCTACCTCCGGAATTTGTTTCAGCTCCCCGATCAACCATGCACCTATCTGAGCAGCATGGGCTATCAGATCCTCCTGTTCCATGACCTCCAGCACAGCCAATGCCGCTGCACAAGCCAGATAACCGCCGCCAAATGTGGTGCCCAACATACCCTTTTTGGGTTTGATATCGGGATGAATCAACACTCCGCCGATGGGAAAGCCATTGCCCATCCCCTTTGCCATGGTGATGAGATGCGGTTTGATGCCTGCATGCTGATGAGCAAAAAAATGGCCTGTGCGCCCGTAGCCCGATTGCACTTCGTCCAAAATCAACAGGCAGCCATGGGCTTCACAAAGGGCGGCAAGCTGTTGAAGAAACTGATCGTCGGGCACACGAATACCCCCCACGCCCTGGATGCCTTCAATGATCACGGCAGCCACCTCATGGTTAATGGCTTCTTGCAACGCCTGAATATCGTTCAGGGGCACAAAATGCACGTCGTGCTGGGTGTTAAAAGGGGCTTGAATGGCCGGCTGATCGGTGACAGATACGGCACCCGAGGTACGGCCATGAAATGATTTTTGAAAGGCGATGACCCGCTTCCGACCTGTCAGGAAAGAAGCCAGTTTTAGTGCATTCTCATTGGCTTCAGCTCCGGAGTTGCAGAGAAAAAGCTGATAATCAGGATAACCGCTTAACCTGCCCAATCTTTCTGCCAGCTCTTCCTGCAGAGGATTGATGACACTATTAGAGTAAAAAGCGATTTGCTTGAGTTGTTGCTCAATGCGACGCACATAATGCGGGTGGCTATGCCCAATCGAAATCACTGCATGGCCTCCATACAAATCCAGGTAACGATTTCCCTGGTTATCCCACAAATAGCGGCCTTCGGCTCTGACTGGCGTAATGGGCAACAACTGATACACATCGAAAACTGGCATGATCTCAGGCTTTTAAAATACACTTGCTTTTAACTGTAATCCCAGCGTTTCCTCCCATCCCATCATCAGATTCAGGTTTTGAACGGCTTGCCCTGAAGCGCCTTTGATAAGATTATCCTCCACCGAATGCACGACCAGCTGATCGCCAACTTTTTCCGGATAAATCAACACCTTATTGGTATTTACTACCTGTTTGATGTCCACCATTTCCCGGCTCAGATGGGTAAATGGATGAGCAGCATAGTAATCTTCATACAGGCCAAACACTTCATCCTGGCTAAGCCGGCACTGAAGCTGAGAGCTCACAAAGATACCCCGGGTGAAATCACCTCTCCAGGGAATGAAGAACAATTGGCCGTTATAGCCCGGCTGGAGCGCGGTGAGGGTTTGGCGGATTTCCCGGAGATGTTGATGGGTGAGGGTTTTATAGGCATTTACATTATTGGCGCGCCAGGAGAAATGGGTGGTGGCCTGTAATTTCTGACCGGCGCCCGTGGAGCCCGTGATGGCCGTGGTGTGCACATCGCCGAGCAGTCCTGCTTTAGCCAGCGGCAATAACCCCAGCTGAATGGCTGTGGCAAAGCATCCGGGATTGGCAATATCATGAGCCTGGCAGATGCGCTCCCGCTGCCATTCGGGAAGGCCATACACGAATTGGCGTCCATTGAGGCGGGAGCATTCCTGCAAGCGAAAATCCTGACTCAGATCAATGATCCGTACATGATCAGGCGCAGGATGTTCCTGCAGAAAGCGCGATGATTCACCGTGTCCCATGCAGAGAAACCAAACATCTGCGGCTTCGTGGGGTTCGGCAGCAAACAGCATATCCGTATCGCCCAACAGATCCCGATGTACCTGATACAAAGGCTCACCTGCATGGCTGCGGCTATGCACAAAACTGATTTCCACCCGGGGATGATGCAGCAAGATACGAATGAGCTCTCCGCCGGCATATCCCGCCCCGCCAATGATGCCAACCTTGATTTTTTCCTGCACCGTACTCATTTTGTTATTTGCTTTTCACCGGTTTGATACCAAATCCTAAGTGCATTGGCCATAATCTTGGAAAAACCGCGCACATCCTCTCCTGTCCAGGCATTGTTCATCTCTCCGTATGTCCCAAACTTGCTTTGCATGAGATCGTAGGGCGATGCTATGCCGTTCACCTGGAAGCGATATGGAAAAAGCGTGATAAACACCTTGCCACTCACCCGTTGCTGAGACGAAATGAAAAAAGATTCTATGTCGCGCATCACCGGATCGAGCAGCAGGCCTTCATGCACCCAGTTGCCATAAAAAATAGAAAGCTGATCTTTCAGCATCAGCTGCCATTTGGTGAGGACATGTTTTTCTAAGGCATGATGAGCCTTGAGGATGATTAAAGGCGCCGGGGCTTCAAATCCAACCCGCCCCTTAATGCCGATAATGGTATCGCCACATGAATATCTCTCCCGATGCCAAATGCGGCAGCCTTTTCATTTAAGC
>JADGHY010000002.1 GCA_019683625.1 Thermoflavifilum sp.
GTTTGACACCGGTAATTTTAAAATTGGGGATACCCTTACCGAAGGAGAAGATTTTTATTTCACCGGCATTCCCAGCTTTTCACCGGAAATCTTTAAAGAGCTGGTGAATAAAGATCCCATGAAAACGAAACAACTGGAAAAAGGCATCCGGCAACTCACCGACGAAGGCGTTGCTCAGCTGTTCATTCAGCCGCAAGGCAACCGCAAAATCATTGGTTGTGTGGGAGAATTGCAATTTGAAGTTATTCAATACCGGCTGTTGCACGAATATGGGGCAGCTTGTGCTTTTGTGGCCTTGCCTTTTTACAAAGCCTGCTGGCTGCGTGGCGCTGAAAAAGATATTGAATCATTTATTCGTTTCAAACAAAATCAGGTGGTTAAAGATAAGGATGGGCGATGGGTGTATCTGGCACAATCCGAATGGTTTTTGCAAACAGAGATGCAAAACCATCCGGAGATTCAGTTTGATTTTTACGCGGAAATTCATCACACGCCAGAAGCTGTTTCCTAAGCTATTGCCCGCCAGGCTGGTGGCAGCATGCCAAGTATTGAAAAAGCGGTTACCGGAAGGTTTACGGTTTTCTTTCCCATACCTGGAAACACATGGCATAGGGATTTTGCGGGTCAGCTGCGCGATATTGTTCCCGGATAAGTTGCCATTGCTGAGGATCAATTTCCGGAAAAAAACGATTGCCGGCAATATCTGCCTCAATACGGGTAAGATAAATGCGTTGCAAATAAGGCCAGGCGAGTTGAAAGATTTCAGCACCGCCCGTGATAAACACTTCATCCGTGCGATATTTGGCGGCAGCCTCAAGCGCATCGGCCAGGTGGTGAACCACCTCCACGCCCGGAGCCGACCATTGCGCCTGCCGGGTGATAACGATATGTGGCCTGCCAGGCAAAGCTTTTCCTCCCATGGAATCAAAAGTTTTCCGCCCCATAATCAAAGGCTTGCCCCAGGTGGTTTGCTTGAAATATTTCAGGTCGGCAGGCAAATGCCAGGGCATGATATTGTCTTGGCCAATGACATTGTGGTGTGCTGCGGCCACAATGGCTGCGATGCAAAAGGGATAGGAGGCTGGCGCAACGGTATTCATACGGCTACAGGAGCTTTGATGGCGGGGTGGCACTGGTAATTTTCCAGCTGAAAGTCTTCATACCGGAAAGAAAAAATATCTTTTACAGCAGGGTTTAAGTGCATGGACGGGGGTGAAAAAGGCTGGCGGGTTAATTGCAGCCTGGCCTGTTCGATATGATTATTGTACAGATGCACATCTCCAAAGGTATGGACAAACTCGCCGGGCAACATATCACACACTTGGGCCAGCATCAGCGTAAGCAGGGCATAAGAAGCGATGTTAAAGGGTACACCCAGAAATACATCCCCACTGCGCTGGTACAGCTGGCAACTCAATACTCGTTTGCCGGTAGCAGCATCTTCATGGGTGTAAAACTGAAACAGGCAATGGCAGGGACTCAAAGCCATGTGAGGCAAATCCGCTACATTCCAGGCACTGACGATGATCCGGCGAGAGTCGGGATCATGCTTCAGCAAGTGTACAGCCTGGGCAATCTGGTCAATGGTTTTCCCATCCGGAGCCGACCAGCTTCTCCACTGTTTGCCATAGATGGGCCCCAGCTCACCTTGGGCATCGGCCCATTCATCCCAGATGCTCACCCCGTGTGCATGCAAATAGGCCACATTGGTATCACCCCGTAAAAACCAAAGTAATTCGTAGATGATGGACTTGAGATGCATCTTTTTGGTGGTAAGCAAGGGAAAACCTTCCTGCAGGTTGAACCGCATCTGATAGCCAAAAATACTTCTGGTGCCCACCCCGGTGCGGTCTTTTTTCGGTATCCCATGATCCAGGATGTAGCGGAGCAAATCAAGATAGGCTTGTTCCATAGCTGTAAAGTACACAGAGTTTTGTCAGCAGGCAAATGGTTTTTAATCAAGATCAATTTTTCATCTTTGATCTTCTGCATACCAGCTGGCACTCGAAGAAGGTGTTTCGTACAAAGTCAGGTGATGCAATTGCACATGGCCAGGCAAAACCGCCTGAATTCTCTGGGCAAAGTCAATGACCAGATTTTCACAAGTGGGCGTGTAGTCGAGCCACACCAGCCGGTTGCTATATTCCGCAAGAGGTGCAGATAAGGCATAAAACGGAGAATGCCTGCACAGCAGCAAGGCATGATCGAATGGTTCAATGATATGTTGATGGATCAATTGTTTAATATCCCCGAAATCCATGACCATGCCTTGTTTGGGGTGATTGGTATCTTGCAGCGGTTCCCCCAATAGCGTTACATGCAATTCGTATCCATGTCCGTGAATATGGCGGCATTTTCCGTCATATCCATACAAGGCATGGGCAGCCTCAAAACGAAATATCCTCGTGACCCTAACCTTATTCATGGGTGTAGATTGACCTGCAAAGTTAGGATGTTCATAGCGGAGGGAAAACAATTAACGAGCCTGTCGCATCTGGATTAGACCCATGCATGACGACTGGCCTTGGGTTCTTTTCTGGCGGAAACGTTTGCGTAAAAATTCTTTTGGTCATCTGGGAAATAGCCTAAGTTTGGCCAGGTAAAACTGTAAAGGGAAGATGCATACAAGAACAATAAGCCTGGCCATGCTTATATGGGCAGGGCTGCTGGTGGCCATTTTACCGGTACGGGCACAAACCGACACGATGCTTGCCCCTTTGATTACAGATGTGCCGCACCGGCAAACGTTTACCCTAAATGGTTCCTGGCACATTATTGTGGATCCTTATCAGACGGGTTATGTGGATTATCGCTACCGGCGTACCACGAGGGGCTATTTTTTAAATCAGCATGCCCAGCGGCCCGATGAATTAGTGGAATACAATTTTGCCACTTCGCCATCCTTGCAGGTGCCGGGCGACTGGAATTCGCAGGATGCCCGCTTGTTGTACTACGAAGGCACGGTGTGGTATGAGCGTGATTTTCGCTATCATCCTCAGCCCGGAAAGCGGGTATTTTTATATTTCGGTGCAGTGAACTACCATGCAGTGGTGGCCTTGAACGGCAAAATCATCGGCGAACATGTGGGTGGATTTACCCCTTTTAACATGGAAGTCACCCAGCTGTTGCACGATGGGGATAACTTTATTGTAGTGATGGTAGATGATACCCGGCACAAGGAGGCCGTGCCCACGAATAACTTTGACTGGTGGAACTATGGAGGTATCACGCGCGATGTGTGTTTAATTGAAACGCCGGAAACTTTTATCCGGGATTATTTTATCCATCTGAGTGACCTGCGAAGCCGAAAGATTGCCGGTTGGGTACAGTTAGACGGCCAAGCTGCCGCTGCATCGTGGGTAGAATTAGCCATTCCCGAATTGCATGTGCACCAACGCTTGCGAACCGATGCCCAGGGCAGGGCTTATTTTGCTTTTCAGGCACCTGCGTCGCTTCAGCTGTGGTCGCCCGAGCAACCAAAATTATATCGGCTGGTGTGGATAGCCAACCAGGACACGCTGGAAGATGAGGTGGGTTTCCGAACCATTGAGGTGAAAGGAGATGATATTTTGCTGAATGGCAAATCTGTTTTTCTGCGGGGCGTGAGCATCCATGAGGAGGCTGCTTTTGGGGGAGGAAGAGCACATAGTGCAGAGCAAGATCATATTTTGCTGCAATGGGCCAAGGAATTGGGCTGCAATTATGTGCGGCTGGCCCATTATCCCCACAATGAAGCGATGATACGAGAGGCCGAAAAAATGGGCCTGCTGGTATGGGCAGAAATTCCGGTATATTGGACGATTGACTGGAACAATCCGGCTACCCTGGCCAATGCCAAACAACAGCTTAGCGAAGAAATCACCCGGGATAAAAACCGGGCAAATATCATCATCTGGTCGGTAGGCAATGAGACTCCCCGCATTCCCGAAAGGCTTCAGTTTATGAAAGCGTTGGTAGATCATGCACGTTCGCTCGACAGCACGCGGCTGATTTCAGCAGCCCTGCAGATCAGCCGGGTAGCGCACGATACCTCCTGGCTGGATGATCCGCTGGGAGCTTATCTGGATGTGCTGGGTTGCAATATCTATCCCGGCTGGTATGGCCCTTCGGCCGATTCGGGTGCGCGTTTTGCCAGCATTTATCAGAAACCGCTTATCATGAGCGAATTTGGAGCGGGAGCCCTGCAGGGATTTCATGGGGATAGTACCCAACGATGGACGGAAGAATTTCAATATCGTGTGTTAGAAGAAGACATTCGATTGCTCAAGACCATACCTTTTCTCCGGGGAACCACGCCCTGGATCTTGAAAGATTTTCGATCGCCCAAACGCCTGTTGCCCTACTATCAGGATGGCTGGAATCGTAAGGGGCTGGTGAGTGACCAGGGCGTGAAAAAAGAAGCATTTTACCTGATTCGGCAATTTTACCAAGATATTGCCAATCTGCCTGTCGGCAGACAGGTGGCAAAGTGAGCTTTGTTGGAGAGCCTTTTGGCCCTTGATCAGCTCACAAACAGGTCTACCCATTCATGGACGGGCATTTTCACCAGCTTCTCATAATCCAATGAGTGGGCAAGAATTTGCTCTTGCTGTTTTTCGGCAAACCGATGGCTCAGGTGTCGTTTGAATTTTTCGATTAGCAGGGGTATGCCTTCTTCCCGCCTACGCCTGTGCCCGATAGGGTATTCCACCACTACTTCGGGCAGGGTGGTGCCATCTGCCAGGGTGATGGTGAGCGCATTGGCTATGGATCTTTTCTCCGGATCGTAATAATCCCTGGTGAAGGCAGGATCTTCTATGGTTTCCATCTTAGCTCTTAGCTGGTCGATACGCGGGTCGCTTGCCACTTCATCTTCATAATCTTCCGCAGAGAGGCGGCCAAACAGCAAAGGGATAGCGATCATATATTGCAGGCAATGGTCGCGGTCGGCAGGGTTGTGGAGGGGCCCCTTTTTGTCGATGATGCGGATGGCTGCCTGGTGGGTGCGGATGCGGATATGGGTGATATCTTCTGCGGTTTTGCCCATTTGTTGAAGCTGGCGATGCAGCTGCATGGCGGCTTCCACAGCTGTCTGGGCGTGAAATTCGGCAGGGAAGGAAATTTTGAATAGCACGTTTTCCATCACATAACTGCTGAAAGGACGAGACACCTTAAGCGGTTGTCCGTGCATCACGGCATCCTGGAATCCCCATTGAGGCGTAGAGATCACGCCAGGGTAGCCCATTTCGCCGGTACGGGCCATGAGGGCCAGGCGTACGCCTCGGGCGGTGGCATCGCCGGCAGCCCAGGATTTTCGGCTACCGGTATTGGGGGCATGCCGGTAGGTACGAAGCGGATGTCCATCCAGAAAAACATGGGAGAGTGCGTTGATCAGTTCTTGCTGGCTCAGGCCTAATAATTTTCCCACAGTAGCTGTTGAGGCCAGTTTCACCAGGATTACATGATCCAGTCCCACGCGGTTAAAAGCATTTTCCAATGCCAGCACACCCTGTATTTCATGGGCGCGGATCATGGCATCCAACACCTGTTGCATCACAAGAGGAGGTTTTTGTCGGGCTATGGCCGTGCGCGACAGCCAGTCGGCCGTAGCCAGAATTCCGCCCAGATTATCGGATGGATGGCCCCATTCGGCGGCCAGCCAGGTGTCGTTAAAGTCGAGCCAGCGGATCATGGCACCTAAGGTGAAGGCTGCCTGAACGGGGTCGAGCTGATAGGAAGTGCCAGGTATGCGGGCACCGTGAGGCACAATGGTACCCGGAACGATGGGGCCTAATAGCTTGGTGCAGGCCGGATAGGAAAGGGCTTCCAGCGCACATCCTATGCTATCGAGCAGGCAATAATGTGCAGTGCGCCAGGCGGGCTCGCTGGTAATTTCAGTATGCAGGACATATTCGGCGATTTCCACCAGCAAGGCATCGGGCTGAGGTCGCTCGTTGAAGAAATTCGTCATTCGTAACCGGGTTTGGGCTCAAAAATACGGGAAAGCAAGGTTTGTCGGGCAAAGATCCGGAAAGAAGCGGGTTTGTGTCAGTTTTCGCTGGTTGCCTGTCGCGGCTGGGCAGGCAGCGTAAAGTAAAACGTGGTTCCTTTGTTTTCTTCGCTTTCAAACCAGATAGAGCCACCATGGCTTTCCACCATTTCCTTGCATAAAACCAATCCCAGGCCGGTGCCAATCTCGTTGGCCGTGCCTTTGGAAGAAAAGTTTTCCATGCCAAACACCTTGGGGCGGTCGGCTGGTTTAATGCCTACGCCATCATCCTTGATCCAGATTTTCACCATGCCGTTGAGCTTTTCTGCGCCGATAAAAATATGACCGTTCTCGTGGGTAAACTTAATCGCATTGGTAGTGATGTTGCGCAGGATGATGCGTAGCATTTCCCGGTCGGCATAAGCCTGTAGCCTGTCGGGCACATCGTAGCGGATCTGGATTTTTTTCTTTTCGGCCTGCCAGCGGCAAAAGCGAATATTTTCCAGCACGGCATCTTTCACGTTAATCAAAGCGGGCTTGGGTTGAATACCATTCATCTGGCTTTTTGACCATTCCAGGATATTGGTGAGAAAATTATTGGTTTCGGTGAGGCTTTCCGATAGGCTAGAGGTCACGTTGGCAATTTCTTCCAGGGAGAGGCTGCCGGTTTTCATCAGTTCCAGCATCATTTCCATGCTGGCCAGGGGATTGCGGATATCGTGTGAAATCACGGAAAGGATGCGGTCTTTGATTTTATTCAGTTTTTCCAGTTCTTTATTTTTCTGCTCCAGTTCATTGCGGGTCATTTCAATGCTTTGGTTTTTTTGTTGCAGCTCGTCAAAATGTTTTTTCCGAAGCTGGTTATCGCGCCAGAGCAGGATGGCGATGATGGTGAGCAACAATACGATGCAGCCGATGGTAATCACCCAGTAAAGCTGCCGGCGGATAATATGTTGCTGAGCCTGTTGCTGTTCGCGGAGGTTTAGGATCAGGTTTTCGTTTTTTTGGCTGCGGTACTGGCCCAGGAGCTCTGCAATAGTTTTGCTTTGTTGGAGGCTATAGAGGCTGTCGCGCAACTGTTCGTATTGGCGTTGGTATTGGAGGGCTTCGTCGGGTTTATTTTTGATGGCCTTCACCAGGGCCAGTTTCAGGCAATCGCGCATGAGCAGAAAAGCATCATGTTGTTCGGAAGCCATCTGATAGGCATTTTGCAGTTGATTCTCAGCTTCATCATACTTTCCCTGTGCCAGCAGCAGTTCGCCAATTTCGCAGGAAAGGCGGGCGATGCGGTGGGGTTGGCGCAGGCGCTGAAACATGTCGAGTGCAGTGGAAAAGTTCCAGGTAGCTTTATCATATTGTCCCTGCATGAAATAAATATAGCCCATGTTGTCTAGGGCGTCGGCAATACCCAGGGAATCTGTTTTCACAGAAGCAAGGGTAAATTCTTGATTAAACAGCTCGAATACTTGTGAGAAATCGCGTTGGGAAGGTGGCTTTTGTGCAAGTTGTCTCATGCGGATGTTGCCTAATGCACCCAGCAGATGGATGAGGCTGGAGGTATCGTGCAACTGCTGTTGGAGGGTATAAGCGCGTTGATAGGCGGCAAAGGCAAGAGAATCAATGTCCAGTTGAAGATACAGATCGCCTAACTGTTGCTGAATATGGGCTATATGCGCATCGTCGTGAGTATTTTCGGCAAGGGCTAATGCCTGGAGGTAGATCGCCAGAGCTTGTTCATACTGTTGCCGCTTCATGAGCAACGAAGCGCGGATGGCATAAGCTTCAATAAGGCCGGGTAGGTATGAAATGCTTTGGGAAAGGTCGGCAGCATTTGCGGCGAAGTACTCGGCCAGGCCCGGGTCTGTGGTCAGATAGGCATGAGCCACCTGCAACTGAAGATTCACGCGCAAGCTATCTTGCTGGGGATGGGCAGACAGCAGGCGGAGCAGGGAATCCACTTTCACCTGGCCACGCAACGAAAAAGTGCCCAACAAGATGCTACTGATGAAAAGAAAAACAGTAAAGACGACGCGCAATACCTTCATACATTTTTAACCGTAACCACCCAAGTTGGCTTCTCCATGGATATGATGTGATCAAGTGAGACAATCAGTGCAGAGGCCCGCTTCAAGCCCCTAAAATACTACAAAAAAACAGAGCTGAACCGCCTTCTCAGCCTGTTTTTATCCCCATGGCGTTAATTTTTCAGGGATCGAGGCCAACTGGCAGGTTAACGGCTGAAAATGAGCTGCCAAAAACCGGCAATCCGATGAAAAAATTCCTGAAAACGTGTGCTTGATTTTCTCATTTCTGTACTTTTGCAAGCTGTTATTTGAAAATTTGTCGGAACACGTAGCCATGAACCATGTTAACTAACCTTTTATATGTACCTGGGTTTTTATTCGTTCACTTCAATTACCCTTTTGGTTAAATGAACAACACGTATACCGACCTCGTCCGGCAAACATTTGAATTTCCGCAAGAAGGATTTGAAATCAAGGACAATTATCTGTTTTTCAACGGGGTGAACCTGAAAGCCCTGATCGACAAGTATGGGACCCCTATGAAGATCACGTTCCTGCCTAAGATTGGCATGCAGATTCAAAAGGCTAAAAGCATGTTCAAGGAGGCCATGAAAAGGCACCGATATCAGGGCAATTATTACTATTGCTATTGCACTAAGAGCTCGCATTTTTCCTTTATTGTGGAAGAAACACTCAAGCACGGGGTGCATCTGGAAACCTCTTATACTTATGACCTGGAGATCATCCGCAAGCTGTATGAACGCAAGAAGATAACCAAAGATACCATCATCATCTGCAATGGATTCAAAACCAAATCCTACACACGTGCCATTGCCCGGCTTATCAACAACGGCTTCAAGAATGTGATTCCGGTGCTCGACAACAAACCCGAACTCGACGAATACCGCAAGCTGGTACATACCCGTGAGCCGGTGAAGATTGGCATTCGCATCGCAGCCGAGGAAGAACCCACCTTTGATTTTTACACCTCCCGCCTGGGCATCCGTTCAAAAGATGTACTGGAATTTTATGTGGATAAGATCAAAGGCAATCCCAAGTTCCAGCTGAAGATGATTCATTTTTTCCTGAACAAAGGCATCAAAGATGATATCTACTATTGGAGCGAGCTAAACAAGGTGTTGAACATCTATTGCCAGTTAAAGAAAATCTGTCCCGAGCTGGATTCGCTGAATATTGGCGGAGGCTTTCCCATCAAGCATTCTCTGGCTTTTGAGTATGATTATGAATACATGGTGAATCAGATTGTGATGAACATCAAGAAAGCCTGCAAGCGAAGCCGGGTGCCTACGCCAGATATTTATACTGAATTTGGTTCCTACACCGTTGGCGAAAGCGGGGCCATGATTTATAGTGTGCTGGGCGAGAAATTGCAAAACGACCGGGAGATTTGGTATATGATCGACAGCTCATTCATTACCACATTGCCCGATACCTGGGGCATCGGGGAAAAGTTTCTGCTGTTGCCCATCAACAAGTGGGATTCGGAATATCAGCAGGTGAATTTAGGCGGACTTACCTGCGACAGCCATGATTTTTACACCTCTGAAGAACATATCAATCAGGTGTTTTTGCCCAAACTCGATAACCACGAACCACTTTATGTGGGCTTCTTCCACACCGGTGCCTATCAAGATCAGTTAAGCGGATACGGCGGTATCAAACATTGCCTTATTCCTTCACCCAAACATGTGGTCATTGAATATGACCGTAATGGCAAGCTGGTAGACTGGCTTTATGCCAAGGAACAAAGCTCCAGAAGCATGCTGAAGATTCTGGGTTATTGATGCGGAAATGAGCATCAGGCTTGCCTGACCGAAGAAGCCCGCACAATTAATTCCACCGGAATGGTAATGGTGATGGGCGAAACCGTTCGTTTTCTGTCGTGATGTTTGATCAGGTCTAACATGGTTTGCATGGCTGTGCGTCCCAGCTGATATCCTTTTTGATCGATAGTAGAAAGCCCGGGTTGTATCAATTCCCCTGCAGGGTCGTTGGAATAGCCCACGATGCCCATATCTTCTGGAATGCGTATGCCATGGGCCTGCAATAATTTGATGCTGTGCAAGGCGCTGGTGTCGTTGGCAATGAAGATGGCGTCTGGCAAGGGTTCCAGGCTTAGCAACTTTTCAATGGCGCGTGGAGTGGATTCGGCGGTGAGTTCATGTTCAATGATCCAGCGTTTGCGTGCAGGCAGGCCATAGTGTTGTAAGGCTGCCCGATAACCGGCCAGGCGTTGTTGATAAATGCTGGAGCTTAGCATACCACAAAAATGAGCTATGCGCCGATACCCTTGCTGAATCAGGTGTTCTGTGGCCAGCCATCCTCCCCGGAAATCATCGCCCATGACCCTGTGGTGGTGGCCGTTTGGAGGTGTTCTGTCAAAAAATAACAGCGGAATATGATGGGATTTGCATTGTGCAAAAGCCGAGAAATTGGTGGTGTACATGGTGGGCGAAACCATGATGCCATCTACCCGGCTGGAGATCATGGCATTCAGCTGCATGTGTTCCCGTTCAATGCGCTCACTGGTCTGCCCGATCAGGATGGTATAGCCATGCTCCTGCGCTTCATCTTGCATGCCGCTGATGACAGTGGCAAAGAAATGCCGGTTGATGCGGGGAACGATGATGCCGATGCAGTGGGTGCGGTTCATGCGCAGGCTGGCTGCTACCGTGTTTTGCCGATACTTGAGTTTTTTAGCTAAAGCCTGTACTTGTTTGCGAACTGCGGCGCTGATAACCGGATTGTCGTGCAACGCCCTGGATATGGTGGAAGGAGAAACACCCAGCTCCCGCGCCAGGTCATAAATGGTTACCGGATTTTTTTTGGGTTTGGCCACAGTTGTTATTTTTCTATCAGCATGTGAAAAAATGCTTTCTTCAAGACCTGCTCCCTGCCTCCCGGCCTGCGAAAGATAATCATTTTTCCTGCCTTCCCGAATCAATTCGTATACCCATAAATGACTATGAGTTTAACGACCGCTTAAGCAAAAAATTTTCCAGGTCGCACCATCCATCCACCCACTCATCCGTTGATCTGATGTATGGACTGTTTGTGAAAAAAATACCCGTCCGCTAATCAATCCGCTTAAATTTGTGATATGCGCCAGAGTTTGCAAATTTTCATCAATAGCCTGTGGATGACCCTTGAAGAATTGCGGGTGAACAGGTTGCGCACTTTTCTTTCCCTGTTGGGTGTCACCGTGGGTATATTCTGTATCATAGCCGTGCTCACCATCACCGGCAGCCTGGAATACAACATCCGGCAGGAAGTGCAATCGTTGGGCAGCAACGTGATTTATGTCCAGAAATGGCCTTGGGGCGGCGGAGGAGAATATCCCTGGTGGAAATATGTCAACTGGCCTGAGCCTACTTTTCAGGAATACCGCGAGCTGGAAAAGCGGGTGAACGGCGCATCGGCTATGTGTTATGCCTTTAGTGGAAATAATCAGGAAGTGGATTATGGAGATGGCTATATGAGTGGTGTCACAGTGCAGGGTGTAACACAGCAATTCAACCAGATTATTGATTTAAACTTTGAGCAGGGCAGATATTTTACGCCTTATGAAGGTACGGGAGCCGCTCCGGTGGTGATTTTAGGAGCCAATATCTGGGAAGGTTTATTTGGCAATGCCAGTGATGCCATTGGCAAATATGTGCGTATCCGGAACAAGGAGTTGCGCGTGATTGGTGCCTTGCAAAAATATGGCAGCAGTTTCATCAATGCTTTTGATTTTGATAATTCCGTATTCATTCCCTATTTCACGGCACGCACCATCATCAAGGATCAGGATCCGGTGTTCATGGTAGAAGCGGCGCCGGGTGTGGCTATTGATGCGTTGAAAGAAGAATTGCGTGGGGATATGCGGGCCATCCGCAGGCTGCGCCCAACGGATGAGGATAATTTTTCGCTGAACGAAATCAGTGCAGTCACCGGCACCCTCGATCAGCTATTTGGCAGCATCAACACGGGAGGTTGGTTCATTGGTATATTCGCCTTAATTGTGGGTGCATTTGGTATAGCCAACATCATGTTTGTTTCAGTAAAAGAGCGCACCAATATCATTGGCATCAAAAAAGCTATTGGTGCGCGTCGGGGCACTATTCTCGGAGAATTTCTGATGGAGTCGGTGATTTTATGCCTGATTGGTGGATTGATGGGCATCCTTCTGGTATATATCGGCACCAAGTTAGCTACAGGATTTTTTAGCTACACGGTGTTTTTATCGGCAGGTAATTTCTTCACGGGCATATTTGTTTCCGTGGCCACGGGCATAGTAGCAGGTTATATTCCTGCCTATCATGCAGCCCGGCTGGATCCGGTAGTGGCCATTCGCAGCTGACTCAGGCGCTCTTTTGCTTGCTTTCTTTGAACGGCATCACATAATCCATCACATGTTGTACGGTGATGGTTTTGTCGGAAAAAATAATCAACCGCTCAATTACATTGCGCAGCTCGCGGATGTTGCCTGTCCATTCCATTTCCTGGAGCAATTGAATAGCCTTTGGCTCGATCTTTTTTTTGAAGATGCCATAATCTTTGCAGATCTCTTCCAGAAAATAATCGGCCAGCAAGGGAATATCTTCTTTGCGTTCGTTCAAGGAAGGCACATGGATGATCACCACACTCAGGCGATGATAGAGATCGAGCCGGAATCTTTTGGCTTCCACTTCCTGAAGCAGGTTTTTGTTAGTTGCAGCTATCACCCGCACATCCACCTGAATATCTTTATCGCCTCCCACGCGGGTAATTTTCCCTTCCTGCAGTGCACGAAGCACTTTAGCCTGCGCATCCAGACTCATGTCGCCAATTTCATCCAGGAACAAGGTGCCGCCATGTGCTTGTTCAAATTTGCCTATGCGTTGCTTGATAGCGGAGGTGAAAGAACCTTTTTCATGTCCGAATAATTCGCTTTCGATGAGTTCCGATGGGATGGCCGCACAGTTCACCTCCACCATGGGGCCTTTGGCCCGGTTACTTTTTTCGTGAATCCAACGCGCCACCAACTCTTTGCCCACACCATTTTCCCCGGTAATCAGCACACGCGCCTCTGTGGGGGCTACCTTGTCGATGGTTTCCCTGATTTTTTGCATGGCTGCCGATTCCCCGATCATTTCCTGAAGATGATATACTTTTTTGCGCAGCACGCGGGCTTCGGCCACCAGCGTTGTTTTATCGAGGGCATTGCGAAGCGTAATCAACAAGCGATTCAAGTCGGGTGGTTTGGCAATATAATCGAATGCACCTTTTTTTACGGCATCTACAGCCGTTTCGATATTGCCATGGCCGGAAATCATAATCACCGGCACATCAGGATTGATCTCCCGGGCACGGGTTAACCATTCTATTCCATCTATCTTAGGCATCTTGATGTCGCATAACACAGCATCGTATGTTTTGTTTTTAAACATAGATAATCCTTGTTCGCCATCTGCAGCTTCTTCCACTTGATATCCTTCATAGCTGAGAATATCGTGCAAGGTTTTGCGAATGGCTTTTTCATCGTCAATTACTAAAATGGTGGCCATGGCTTGCAGGATTTTCTGTTTGCAAATATGCAAATAATTCCCTGGAAAGAAGGTTGATTTATATGCGGATGATTCCGGCGTTGGATACATCATGTGTATAGAGAGGCCGACTGTTGTTCAGGTTTTTGAAATGCAAAACTTCAGCAATCAGGCAAGCGTGATCTGCATGAACATCGAATTGCTGCAAGATATGCATGTATATGATGGCACAAGCATCTTTCAGATAGGGCAGCCCATGATAGTAAGCTAACCGATGCTGCAAAG
This sequence comes from Thermoflavifilum sp., assembly GCA_019683625.1. GTDB lineage: Bacteria > Bacteroidota > Bacteroidia > Chitinophagales > Chitinophagaceae > Thermoflavifilum. The sequence goes on from JADGHY010000002.1 coordinate 13,806, forward strand.
GCAATAATTTATCTGTTTCTTGTCCGTGTCTGTAACCAAGCCAGCGAACCAGCGGGAGCTGTTGTTTGGATAGCACCTGCAGCACTGCATAGGGATATTGCTGAAGTTGCTGATAGGTGAAACTACCCGGATCAATAGCCAGCATATATTTTTTTCTACCATGCAACGATATGGGCATCACGTACGTGCAAATATTCATGTTTGCCTTACCTGCAGCAAAAGTGGATAAGCTGTAAACCGGCATGCTCACGCGGTTCCACGGTCGCTGACGAAATCTTTTTTTCATACTCCGTGTAAATAGCTAAGGTATTGTGCTGCTTTTTGCAAATAATAATTCAGCTGGTGTTTCGGCATTTTTTGGCAATTGCTTACCACATAACGCCATCTGGGTTGATATTGAAGTGTATTTTGATGTTTCGATACAAAACGCCAGAATAGAGCATCCCAGATATTGCACCATTTGTCTTTTTTATAATTGCTCATGCGCAAGAGGTAATGACTTGATGAAAAATACGGTTTTGTACTCATCATGCCACCATCGGCAAACTGGCTCATGCCATATACATTGGGTACCATCACCCAATCGTAGGCATCGATGAACATTTCCATAAACCATTGGTAAACACCGTCAGGATGAATTTCACACAACAGCATAAAATTTCCCAGGATCATGAGCCTTTCTATGTGATGGCAATATGCCGTTCTTTGCAATTTTCGGATGCAATCATCCACGGGTGTTATCCCTGTGGTAGCCGTATAAAAGGCACGGGGAAGCGGAAATTCATGTTTCCAATAATTGCTGCTTCTTTGTTTTTTACCTTTTACAAGATATAAAGCCCGGATAAATTCCCGCCAACCGATGATTTGCCGGATAAATGCCTCAACAGAAGAAATGGGAATTTCGGGATGGGCTTTGCTATAATCCACCACTGCTGCAATAACTTCTTGTGGGGTAAGCAAACCGGTATTTAACAACGGGCTCAACAGGCTATGAAACAAAAAATCATGCGCAGGGGAAATAGCATCCTGATAAGGACCGAAATAATGCAATCTGTTTTCCAGAAAATCTTGCAAGGCAAGTTTGGCTTGCTGATGCGTTGTCGGATACCATTGATTGCATGCAGGCGGATATGCATAGCCTGGAAATGCTGCATAATCCTGATTTTTCCAGAAAAGATTGAGGAGGTTTTCATCAGCCAATGATGGGCAGGAAAATTGAAGCGGAGCGGGAATCTGAATCTTGGAAGGCAGTGGTTTTCTGTTTTCCTGATCGAATGTCCATTTTCCGCCTGTGGGTTTTTGATGCTCCATTAAAATGGAAAAGCGCTTGCGTTGAGCCACATAAAAAGAAGTTTGCTGAAAATGCTTTTGTTCAGCAGGAAATAGGGTTGCTATCTCATTTCGGGTAAGCAAAAATCCAGGATGATCATACCAGTGAATCCTGATGCGTGTGGAAAATGCCATGATACGTTGCTCGAGCCAGTCATCATCCACATAGGCTATATGCAAAGCTTCATAACCACTCTCAATCAAATGGGGAATAGCTTTTCGGATATCGGCATAATCATTTTCAAAGGGAATATATTGCCATGCATATCCTTGCTTTACCAGCCAATGGGCATAATCTTTCATGCTGCAACGGTGGAAACTCAATTTCTGCAGATGAAAACGATATTGCTTAAAGAAAAGATACTCTTCTATGAGTAAAACTTTCCTACTTGGATGCAGGGCCGGATGTTTTTGATACAGCTGATGCGGAAAAATGATCACTGCTTCCACATCACAGTTAACATCTCAATATGCGATCTTGTTTAATCATGTAAGGATAAACAGTTGCAGGCTGTGAAACATCTTTTTATTCTGCGACAGAAATGGTATTTACCCCGATGAGCTGTTGGGCAGGTAAACAAGCGTTTGCATAAGCCGATGGGGGCATTTCGGGAAATTGCAAGATACCGGAATACGTACAGGTATATACAGTTGGTTGGGTTTGTATTTGCCCCGTCATCCAGGTTTCCGCGCGTCCTTGCCAGGGTTGGTCTTTTGCCTGAAATTGGAAAGTCACGGTGTGTTCGCCAGGTTGTGGAATCACCAACGATATGGCCATCCATTGACCGGGAGATTGTTGTATGGTGGGCTTCACTTCCTGGCCATCTACCTGCATGTGCACATCCGGCAATGACCTTCCCAGGTGGTTGCTGTCGGGATAAAGGAACACCACGCAGCGCATGTTTCTGGTGGACGATGGGGAAACGAAATGCAGACGCAGGCTTTGGTGAATTGTGGTTGCCTGCGCGGAGCTAAGCAAAGAAGGTTTGCTCAAAGATGGATGAAGTGCGTTTAACGGTATGGTGTTCCCGGCCTGTTGCAGCTTTGCTATGGAAAGTGGATTCAGCCATTTCAATTCACCGGTGGTGTCGAGAATTTTAAGGGTAACTGCATGGGCATCATCGGCCTGCATTTCAAATATCGCATTGCTTAGCAATGGGCGATGAGCGGATTGTAGCGGATAGATTTCATACACAGCCGTTTCATATCCCTGAAGGGCAAGCGTGATGGTGCCTCCGGCGCTGTAAATATTGGGTGCTATCCATCTGGTAGGATATACTCTTTCCACGACCAGATTAGCAGCCTCAGCATGCAGGCCCTGAGCCGGATCGAGTTTTACTTCTATGTTTTGAGGCTCCATGCTTGGGTTACGCAACACGATGATGCCGCTATCACCATGAAAATGCACATAGCCATAAGCCTTTCCCAGTGCAGGATTCCCGCCGATCATGTAGGTATGCCGGAGCACAGGATATCTGGATTTTGCCCATTTCAGGCCCTCACTCAACACTCGCCACTCATCGGCGTTAAACATGTCTGGAGAAATGTACAATTCATACATGCTCACGCCCCGCCCGAAATACAACATCACATCATTGGCAAAACTTTCAATAGGATCTTCATCCTGTCCAACGGCAGCAAGCCGGGCTTTGATGATGCCATGCGTCATCACATGATTCATGGGGAACCATACATCATGCATGCGATAATCATCATACAGCACCATATCTTTATAGGTAATGGCCGCATCTCTGCTGAGGATAGAAGGGGTTGTTGCAAATCCATAGTCGGCCCCCTGCATCCAGATTTGATTGGCTATGGTAAGCCACCAGGGGCTCATCCAGGTGCCTGAAGTGATGTTGATATACATTTGCGGATTGATTTTGCGCGCCGTATCGGCCAGGGCTGCAATATGGTTGAGAGCTGTGCGCTGAGAAAAATAACCCACAGGATGGTCGTCGGGTTCAGAGGAGGAAAATTGAATGCCATCCCATTTGAAATAACCGACACCCTGTTTGGCGAAATCAGCTACTCGCGAGGCAAGCAAATGAAAATATCTGGGGCCGGTGATGTCCATCATGATGTGATTCGGGCCATGGCCCACGGTTTCATAACCATGATCTTTCATCCAGTTGATGCGTTGCATCCGGAATGAATAGCCCCCGGTTGGGCCTATCCAGATGCCTAGTGAAGTATGCAATGGTTTCAATGCGTTGATGATGGGTTGCAGGCCGTGTGGGAAAGTGGATTTTCTAAGTTGCCATGCACTTGCATATTCATCCCATCCGTCGTCTAATACAAAAGCATCCAGATGGATACCATAAGGTTCAATCATGTTTTGTTGAAACTGTTGAATGAGTTTGAGGATATTGGATTCATTCATCACATGTGCAGGCGTCACGGCACGGGTTTCGGTGATGCCCAGAAAAGCAGGTGAACGCAGATCATACCAGCTGTTATACAACACATAAGGCCGGTCTGGTGCCACTTGTATGTCGGAAAGATAAGCATAAAAATCTTCCTGCAGATGATGATCCGGAGAAAGGCCCTCCACCACCCAGTGTGAACATACCCATTGGGAGTCGATGATTTCGCCTACCCATTCCTTGCAGGAAAGCATGAGCTTTTGTTGATTGTTTACCTCCACCCGGTTCACCGCTGCCGGATATTCAGTGCCCCAGAACACGCCCAACTGCCTGAAGTCTACAGCAACAGGCTGCCCAAAATCACCTTTCTTGATCACCACATAAGGAGCATGCTGAGCGTCAAACTGCATTTCCTGTTGTTGTACTTGCATGCTGGTTTCTTCGTGCATGCCGTATTTGAAAGACAGGCCATGTTGGATTTCTGCTATTTCACCTTTTCTGGGATAAATAGCTGCCAGCCAATGATCCTGTCCCGATGAGTCGGCTAAAGCCACCTGCCTGCGCACGTATCTTTTGCCAGGTAGCATTTCATAACTCACTCTGCACCAGAGGGGATTTTCCGGATCCTTTGCCTGAAAAAACAACTGCAGCATTTTACCACCATCAGATACAGGATCTGTTTTTGCATAGCGGAAAATGAAATCATTGGGCGTAAGTTGCAGCTGAAGATCGCCGTTGAAATATTTTCCCGGAGCATGCCAGCCCGTCCACATCAGCGCAAAGGCATAACCACCATCATCAGACACGCCTCTTTGTGGCTGACCTGAAATATCCAGCAGCTGTTCTTGTTCTAACTTGCCTTCGTGTAATAAGATATGCTGGGCTATTTCATCGTTCTGTAAAATGAATATTTGTTCAGATCCGTTTTGCTGCACGGCATATTTCACCGGTTGTGCAGCCGATGTCATACAACCAAGCAAGCACGCAATGTTTACTAGCGTAATCCACAGGCGATAAGATACTTGATATCCTGATGTAGTTTGAAAATAAAACGGCTTTTTCATCATACATGAACTGTTTTGGATAATGAAAGATACGGTGTAATGTCGGAAAACATAAGCGCAACCGTTTGCTTTTCATTCAGGACTGGATAGCCTTTTGGCGTATTATCTGATAATGCGTACATTAGCCCAAAATTTTTCTCATGAATTTGCATGAATATCAGGCAAAAGAACTGTTGAAAAAATTTCAGGTACCCGTGCAGGAAGGCATTCCCGTGGATACGCCGGAGGCAGCAGCAGAAGCTTATAAGCATTTAAAGATTCAATATGGCAGTGAATATGCAGTGGTGAAGGCTCAAATTCATGCAGGAGGCCGTGGCAAAGGGAAAATTAAGGGTACGGAGCAGCGTGGCGTGGCCGTTGGAAAAAATGCGGAAGAGATCAAAACCATAGCAGGCAATATTTTAGGCGGGGTGCTGGTAACCGTGCAGACGGGCCCGGCCGGGAAGAAAGTGAACAAGGTACTTGTGGCGCAGGATGTGTATTATCCGGGTCCACAACCAACCAAGGAGCTTTATTTGTCCATTCTTCCCGATCGGGCAAGAGGTGAAAATGTTATCATTTATTCCACCGAGGGTGGAGTGGATATTGAAGAGGTAGCCCGGAAAACACCGGAGAAAATCTTTCGCGAATGGGTGCATCCTGCAGGCGAATTACAGCCCTTTCAGGCCAGAAAGATTGCTTTTAATTTAGGATTGCAGGGGGATGCCTTTAAAAACATGGTGCGTTTTGTCACGCAGCTCTATCGGGCTTTTGTTGCGTTGGATTGCAGCCTGCTGGAAATCAATCCGCTGTTCAAGACCAGTGATGATAAGATCATTGCGGTGGACTGCAAGATGAACTTAGATGATAATGCACTGATCCGCCATCCTGATCTGGAAGCCTTGCGCGATATCAATGAAGAAGATCCTACCGAGGTGGAAGCATCCAAATACAACCTCAATTTTGTGAAGCTCGATGGCAATGTGGGTTGTATGGTAAATGGTGCAGGATTGGCTATGGCCACCATGGATATGATTAAATTGAGTGGTGGGGAACCTGCTAATTTTCTGGATGTGGGGGGCACAGCCAACGCACAGACCGTGGAGGCAGGCTTTCGTATCATTCTAAAAGATCCAAAGGTAAAGGCTATTCTGATCAATATTTTCGGGGGCATTGTGCGTTGCGACCGCGTTGCCCAGGGCATCATCGATGCCTATCGTTCCATTGGAAACATTCAGGTGCCTATCATCGTGCGTCTTCAGGGCACCAATGCCGAGGAAGCTAAACGCCTCATTGAGGCTTCCGGATTAAAGGTGCAATCGGCCATTTTGCTCAGTGAGGCAGCAGAGCTGGTGAATAAGGCCGTGGCTCATGCCAGTTAACCTCCCTCTTGGTTAAACGCTAGTGATGCTCTCCCAGCAGTACATCCAGCAAGGAGTTTGCTGCAGGAGCATTATCTCATAATGTAATCCTCCTTCTTGCTAGTCCCTTGGCTACTGCATTTTCGCCTCAGAATAAATAGCTTATAGGGGAACAATTTGCTGCTTGTGTTGTTTTTATAGAAAAAATGGAAAACATATCTCAGAAGCGTATTTTGGTTGTAGGAGCAACTGGGGGCATGGGCCATGCATTATCTGGCATGTTGGCCAACAGCGGTGCAAGGCTTTGGCTTAGCGGGAGAAATGAGGCCAAGCTTCAGCTGCTTCAGCAGCGTTTTCCCGCACAGGTATCGGCCATCATTCCCTGTGATATCCGCAACGAAGCTCAAGTAGAGGCTTTGGCCAAGCAAGTACAAGCCACAACCGATCGTTTGGATATCTTGATTAACCTGAGTGGGATAGGGATCTTGAAGCCTTTAGATCAGCTATCGGCAGCAGATTTTGAAGAAGTGATGCGTGTAAATGTGTTTGGGGCTTTTTATCTCATGAAACATTTTCTTCCCATATTCAAAGCGCATCAGCAAGGATTAATCATCCATGTGCCCGGCATTCTTGGGAAAATGCCTATGGCAGGAGCTTCGGCATATTGCGCGTCAAAATATGCGCTTGTTGGCCTCATGCAATCCATTCGGGAGGAAATCAAGCGCACGCGTATCCGCATCAGTTTATTGTACTTTGGGGGTGTGGATACACCTTTCTGGGATCGGATTGACATGCGGGTACAGCGCGATAAAATGATTCAGGCTGAAGAAGCTGCACGCGCCATCTGGTTTGCTTGCCAGCAGCCTGATTCCGGTGTGGTCAATGAAATGGTGCTTCAGCCTTTCTCGCATCAGGTGTTGTGATGCGGCAAGCTGAACTATTTCTGAAGGTACATGACTTCTTTCACCAGCTTTACGGTGCGTTCGATGCTTGGCAAATAAGCTTTTACCAGGGTGGGGGCATAATGCATGGGTGTATCGGCCGAGGCCAGGCGCCGCACGGGTGCATCCAGATAATCGAAATATTCTTTCTGGATGCGGTAAGCGATTTCTGCACCCACGGAGGCAAAAGGCCATTGTTCTTCTACGATGACGAGCCGATTGGTTTTTTTCACCGATTCGCCTATGGTTTGCCAGTCGAGCGGCCGGATGGTGCGCAGGTCAATCACTTCAGCCTCGATTCCTTCTTTTGCCAATTCTTCTGCTGCACCCAAAGCCACTTTCATGGTTTTATTGTAAGATACCAGCGTTACATCCTTACCAGCCCGCTTCACATCAGCTTTCCCGATGGGGATCAGGTATTCTTCTTCCGGTACTTCGCCCACATCTCCATACATCAGTTCACTTTCCATGAATATGACGGGGTCATCGTCACGGATGGCTGATTTCAGCAGGCCTTTTGCATCGTAAGGGTTGGAAACGGAAATGACTTTTAGCCCGGGCATATGGGCATACATAGCTTCAAAGGCTTGAGAATGCTGGGCAGCAAGCTGGCCGGCAGATCCGTTGGGACCGCGGAAAACAATAGGACAGCCAATTTGCCCACCGCTCATGGCAAGCATTTTAGCCGCGTTGTTCAGGATTTGGTCTAACGCCAGCAGGGCAAAATTCCAGGTCATGAATTCAATGATCGGGCGAAGGCCATTTTGTGCAGCACCCACGCCAATGGCGGCAAAGCCCAGCTCGGATATGGGCGTATCAATAACCCGTTTGGGGCCAAATTCTTCCAACATGCCCTGGCTCACTTTGTAGGCGCCGTTATATTCCGCTACTTCTTCCCCCATCAAAAAAACGGTCTCATCGCGGCGCATTTCTTCTACCATTGCTTCGCGTAATGCCTGCCGAAAAGGAATCTGTCTCATATCGTTTTACTAAAGTATCGAAAAAAGCGCGACAAATTTAGGCCAAGCCCGGCAGATAAACAAAACCGGTAGTTTGTTCAAGAGTCCTGCCTCACAGAGCTTGCCTGGCTGCCAGGGTAGGTTCTGGATTTTGGCCTACGCTTCACCAGGAAAATTTCTTCCGGTGCAGTGGAGAGTAAACCCTGAGGGCGGGTGTTCTGGAGCCGTTGCAAGGACGACAGGTCGGCACGGGCATCCAGCTCCATTAAGCTATATTGATCCAGGATAATGAGTTTACCTACGGCCGATCGGGGAAGTTCAGTATGGTCCAGCAACCATTGCAACAGCGAGGCTTTGTATAAGCCATGTGCCCGTCCTATGTTTACCCGGAAAGTAATCCATTCCTCAGCAGATTGTTCATGCACTTGCGATGCCTGCTGCCGGCTGGGATTCCGGTAAGCAGGGCGGGCTTCAGGCAAAGGCACGTTGAGGTCTTTTGCCTGCGCATAATGTTTGAGCAAATGCTGAAATTCATAGGCTGCTATTCTTTCAATCAGTTCTTCCTTGCTTAGCCCTTCCAGGGATGATTGAATAGCCCGGAGATAGATCTGGATATCGGCTCTCGAAAAATCAATCTGTTTAAGTTGTTCGAAATAATGGTAAAGTTGTTTTTCACAGATTTGTTGACCCGTGGGAATAGAGCGGCGGATGAACCGGATGCGCAGCATTTTTTCCAATCTGCGCAGTTTTTCCATTTCGTGCAGGTGGATGATGGAGATTGATGTACCGGTGCGTCCGGCGCGTGCGGTGCGGCCGCTGCGATGGGTATATGATTCCAGGTCGTCGGGCAGGCCAAAATGGATGACATGGCTGATGTTATCCACATCGATGCCTCTGGCAGCCACGTCTGTGGCCAGCAATATGCGGGTGGTTTTTGCCCGGAAATGTTCCATCACCTTATCGCGCTGTGCTTGGGACAGGTCGCCATGCAAGGCCTCGGCTTCATATCCCAGCCGCATAAGCCGGTCGGCGATTTCCTGGGCCTCGGCTTTGGTACGGGTAAACACGATCCCGAACAGTTCGGGATGAAAATCAATGAGCCTGCGCAACGTTTCAAATTTATGTTGGGCATGGGCAACATAGTATTCATGGCTGATGCCCGATGCCACGGTATTTTGTTTGCCTACGACAATTTCGGCAGGTTCATGCATAAACTGGCGCACGATTTGGCGGATTTCTGCGGGCATGGTAGCTGAAAACAGCCAGCAGCATTGTCGTTGAGTGGCCTGTTGCAGAATGAAGTGAATATCATCGCGAAAGCCCATGTTGAGCATTTCATCGGCCTCATCGAGGATCACCCATCGTGCAGTTTGCAGCTGAATAGCCTGGCGTTGCACCAGATCAATCAAGCGGCCCGGAGTGGCCACCACTATCTGAACGCCTTGCCTCAGCTGGCGCATTTGCTGCTGAATAGCACTCCCGCCATATACCGTGGCAATGTGCAGGCCACTCAGGTATTTGCCCATTTCTTTGAGATCCTGGGCAATCTGCAGCGCAAGCTCTCGGGTAGGGCTGAGAATCAAGGCCTGAACTTGGCGAACAGATAAGTCAATTTGCTGAAGCAAGGGTAAACCAAAAGCTGCTGTTTTTCCTGTGCCTGTTTGTGCCAGTACAATAGTATCGGCTTGTTGGGCTATCAGTCGCGGGATGGCTTGTTGTTGCACGGGTGTCGGATGCTCAAAACCCATGTCACGAATGCCCGCCAGTAAGGGTTCATGGATTCCTAATGTTTCAAATGAAGATGTTGTTTGCATATTGTTTTGTATAAAATAAGCGGCAAAGGTAAGCATTCCTTTTTGTTTGGCCTGATTCGCTGCTGTTTTTATGGGCTTGAAAGGGTTTTCGGCTTATTTTTCAAGCACAAAAACATTGCACCATGCCAGCCAAAGCATGATGCAATGCCGCAGATGCAAGATACGATGGATGAGGTGCAAGAACATTCATCCTTTAGGATGATGTTCACACTGCATGAAATTGGCTCTGTGCAAGATGTTCTTCCTCGACAATTTTTTTCAGCAGATGAAACAGATAATCAATATGTGCACGATGTGTGCGGAAAGAAAGCACGGCTAAGCGAAGCCAGTATTGGCCATTTAAAGAAGTACTGGAAATAAATACTTTTCCATCTGCATTTACCTTTTTTAAAATTCGTGCATTTAGTTCGTTGATGGCGGTTATATTATCTTTTAAATGATCAGGTACATACCGGTAAATCATCACGGATAATTCGGGGAAAGGACCTGTTTCAAATCCAATTGCTTTTACCTGGTGATAAAAATATTGGGTGAGCAAAATCTTTTCTTCGAGAGCGGCCCGGAAAGGTTTCAAACCATGCAATTGCAGGGGAAGCCACACCCGTAATCCCCGGAAATGGCGTGATAATTCGGGAGAGATATCGGCTGGTGAGATTTCATCATGATAAGGAATGGCATCTTGCATATAGTTGGCATCAAAATGATTGGATCGCCAAAGCGTTTGCACATCTTTCACGATAACGGCGCCTGTGCCATAGGGCATAAACAATCCTTTATGTGGATCCATGACTATAGAGTCGGCACGATGGATGCCTTTCATTTTTTGTTTGCCAATATCGGTAAGCAAAAAGAAGCCACCATAGGCTGCATCCACATGAAACCACAATCCATATTTTTCGGCTATATCTGCAATCTCGTTTAGCGGATCGATGGCACTCACGTCGGTTGATCCAGCAGAAGCCACAACCAGCCAGGGATATAGGCCATTGCGAAGATCTTCTTCAATCATTTGTTGCAAAGCTTCAGGGCGCATTTCATAGGCATCGGTCATGGGCACTTCACGAATCACACATTCTGCAAGTCCGGCCACACGCAGATCTTTCAATACACAGTGATGCACCTGATGGGTAAAATACACCGTGCTGCGGGGGATACGTTCGGCTTTTACTTGTTTGGCATCTCTTGCCGCCACAATAGCAGAAAGATTGGCCAGGCTTCCACCTGAGGTAAGATAACCGCCACTTTTGTCAACCGGATATCCGACGAGTTCACACATCCAGCGAATCAGGATGTTTTCCATTTTCACTGCGGCGGGAGAAATGTAAAACACGGTAGAATACTTGTTTGTAACGGCAGCCAGATAATCGCCCAACGCGGCATAATACAATCCTCCTCCGGGAATGTATGCCAGATGCCCGCCAGAAGCGGCATTCAGGGAAACATCATCAAATATCTTATGCAGCAATGCAAAGACTTCTTCGGGCTTTCGAGGCTCATCCTGCACGGGATATTGTTGCAGGATTCGTGGGGTAATCACGTCTTCCACAAATGCTTTCTGCTCGGGGAGGGTCGTTAAAAATTGCCGGGCATAAGCAAATGCCTGTTCGGCAGCGGCATCGGAAGCCTGTTTGCGAAAGGCCATATCGGGTTGTTCAAGTTGAAGTGCAGCGGCTTCCAGTTCTTGCAGGCGATTTTGTAGTGATGTCCATGTGTCCATACGCTAAAAGATTTTATTGAGCCAGTAAAGTTATCGAAAATCCCTTTGCCTCGTGCATGGCGTCCAGGCCATCACCTGCTCGATACTTTTCTGTATGAACATCGAAGAGGTAAAGTTTCAGTTGTTAATTGCTTAATTAGATACCGGCGAATCTTTTGCCGGCGGGCAAACTAAAAATGATTGCTACCTAATACCTGTAGGTGATCTTGCACTATTTCCTTCAGCATGTTTCACATCTTATGATTGTTTACAACTGGTTAAGAAGGTGCATGTTTTACTTGCCATAAGCAAAATTTCTCATTACATTTGGCCATTGATTCCAAAGCCATTAAACTAATTGGGTATGAAATGGGTACTTTTCTTCTGCACCGCAGCGGCAACAACTTTGGGATGCATGGCTGTATCCCAGGCACAACAACAGCAATTTCTTACTTCTCCGCCACCAGAAAACAAGCACATGAAACCTGAAGAAACGGAATATTATTCACCTGTACCTCCTGTGGTCACACCTGGAAATGCCTGTGGCGAAGCTCCTTCTGATGCTATTATCCTCTTTGATGGCAAAGATTTGCACAATTGGGTAAGTGCTAATGATACCACCAAACCTGCGGAATGGACAGTACATGATGGGGTGATGACGGTGAAGCCAGGTACCGGAAATATTCAGACCCGCCAACGCTTCATGGATTATCAGCTGCACCTGGAATGGCGTGAGCCCGTGGAATCTGCCAATCATGTAGGGCAGGACAGGGGTAACAGCGGCCTTTTCCTGGCATCCGTTGGACCAGGTGATGATGGATATGAATTGCAAATCCTGGATTCTTATCACAATAAAACTTATGTCAATGGCCAGTGTGGCAGCATCTACAAACAATATCCACCCCTGGTTAATGCCTGCAGACCACCTGGTGAATGGCAAACCTATGATGTGATCTGGATTGCTCCTCGCTTCAACGCCGATGGCAGCCTGAAAAGTCCGGCACGGGTTACTGCCTTTCAAAATGGCATATTAATTCAGAATGATGTGGTGTTAAAAGGAAGAACACTCTATATTGGCCATCCTTACTATTCACCCCATGGTCCATCACCTATCAAACTGCAGGATCATCATCATCTGGTAAGCTTTCGCAACATTTGGGTGAGGCCTTTGCATTTGTCAGAATAATTTTCATCCAAACATACCATTGTTCTATGAGCCATATCAACCAGATATGGCTCTTTTTTTGGCCATACACAATCATCTTCAACATGGTTGCTGGTTGATTCCATAATAGGGTTTGCATGCTGTGTGGCAAATCCTTTCATATCTGCTGATGCATATTTCGGGAAACAGTTTTATCGATACTGAATAACCGATTCATTTTGTAAATTTTCGGAAAATATAAAGCGGTGCACAAACTCATTTGCCTGTTTACTAATTGTCTTTTATTTTTCAGATTGCCGGCACAGCAGATGCCGGTGATTCGGTTCAATCAGCTTGGATACTTAACCCATGCGCCCAAGATAGCGGTGTGGGCCTCGTTTGAAGATCCGGTTCCTGATTCGTTTTTCCTGTGCAGAGCCGATGACGGACAATGTGTGTGGCAGGCAGCCTGTGGACGGGATTTAGGCATGTATGGCCCATTTCATCATACGGCGCGATTAGATTTTACCGCTTATCGCATACCGGGAAAATATGTGTTAAAAGCCGGGAAAATCACTACTGCTGCATTTGCTATCGGGGATGATGTATATCAAGGGGCAGCTGATTTTTGTTTGCAGTATTTGCGTGAACAGCAATGTGGTTTTAATCCTGTATTGCGGGATTCATGCCATACACATGATGGATATATGCTTTATGGCCCGATGCCTGATTACACGTTCATCAATGTTACGGGAGGCTGGCACGATGCAAGCGATTACCTGCGGTATGTAACCACATCGGCTACCACTACGTATTATTTGTTGGCCGCCTATCGCGATTTTCCACAGGTCTTTGCAGATCATTTTGCAGATAATGGTTTGCCGGGTAAGAATGGGGTTGCCGATGTGTTAGACGAAGCCAGGTGGGGATTAAATTGGTTATTGAAAATGCATCCCAGGCCAAACTGGATGTTTCATCAGATTGCCGATGATCGCGATCATGCAGGATTTCGGCTGCCGAATCAGGATAGTGTATCTTATGGAAGAGGGCTTGAAAGACCTGTATATTTTTGTACGGGTATGCCACAGGGGCTTGGGCGTTATCAGAACCACAGTACGGGAGTAGCTTCTGTGGCCGGTAAAATGGCTGCCTGTTTTGCATTGGGGAGCCTGCTCTACAAGCAAAGTGATCCCGCATTTGCAAAAGTCTTACGCAAACATGCACTTACCGCTTATGCATTGGGTATTCAAAAACCTGGCTATTGCCAAACAGCACCTAATCTGGCACCTTACTATTATGCCGAACAAGACTGGCAGGACGACATGGAGTTAGGTGCAGCTTTATTGTGGCAAATGAACCGACGAGAAAAATTTCTTCACGATGCTTTGCAGGATGCCGCGGCAGATCCGCTTAAGCCCTGGATGGGTGCAGATACAGCCCTGCATTACCAATGGTATCCTTTCTTTAATGCAGCTCATGCGGAATTAATTGCACACCTGCAATCTGGTACAGAAAAACAAAAATTACTCAATTATTATCGCCAGGGTATAGAAGCTATCTGGCAGAAAGCCAGGCAAAATGCTTTTTACCGGGGCATTCCGTTTATCTGGTGTTCCAATAATTTAACGGCGGCCTTTGCCATGCAATGCTGGCTTTATCGGCATCTTTCGGGCGATACCACCTATTGGCCACTGGAACAGGCGTGCGTGGATTGGCTGCTGGGATGTAATCCCTGGGGCAGTTCATTTATCATCGGGTTGCCTGAGAATGGCATGAGTCCGCATGATCCACATGCTGCCCTTTCTCACCTGGCACATATTCCCATAAAGGGAGGATTGGTTGACGGACCCGTGTATGGCAGCATCTTTCATGGATTAATCGGTGTTCACCTGTCCAAACCCGATGCCTTTGCCGCTTTTCAGTCGGACCAGGCCGTTTATCATGACGACTGGGCCGATTATTCTACCAATGAACCTACATTAGATGGCACGGCAACGGCATTGTATTTGTTTGCGGCCATCGAGGGTGAAGGACAAGCACACAAATAATTGACATGGATAAAACATGTTGATCCCATAAACGTTTAACAATAACCAAACGTATAGCATCATTTTAAAACGAATAGGATGAAAAAGATAGGGAAATACCTGCTTGTGGCAATTGCTATTCTCCTGGTGGTGCTCATTGTTGCGCCGTTGTTATTCAAAAAGCAAATTGTTAACCAAATAAAGCTTATGGCCAATAAGCAATTAAACGCCACCCTGAATTTTAATCCCGATATCTCATTGAATTTGTTCAGCCATTTTCCTCATTTAAGTGTAGTGATCCGGGAGTTAACCATTGTCGGTAAAGATGATTTTGCCGGTGACACGCTGCTGGATATCAAACGTTTGCAGGCAGTTGTGAATCTACAGTCAATATGGGGCAAAGGCCCTTATGAAATCCGCTATGTAGCCCTGGACAAACCCGATCTGCGGCTCATCGTTAACCGCGCAGGCAAGGCCAACTGGGATATCCTGAACAATAGCTCATCCTCTTCTGCGACAGCTTCAACACCTTCTGCTTTTCGGGCAGCTCTGCAACGATATGTGATTCGGGAGGGAAGCATGCAATATGCAGATAGCACATTGAATTTTTATTTATCCATGCAAGGCTTAAATCATGAAGGGAAAGGCGATTTTACGCAGGATGTGTTTAACCTGCAAACCCAATCTCATATTTCTTCATTTACATTAGTGTATGACCATATACCTTATTTGCATCAGGTAAAAGCAGACGTGCAGGTGAATGTACATGTGGATATTCCGCATCAGAGCTATCGTTTCCAGCAGGGAACCGCCACATTAAATGGGCTTACCCTTCTTACAGAGGGTGAAGTGCGTTTACCTGACAGCAATCAGGTGTATATGGATATTCATTTCCGCACCGCAAAAACTGATTTCAAACAATTGCTTTCGCTGATACCGGCCATTTACACCCGGAACTTTGCGCAATTAAAAGCATCTGGTACAGCTGTGTTGTCGGGCGATATTAAGGGCAGTTATCAGGATAATCGGATTCCGGCATTTCATGTGCAGTTGCAAGTGCAGGATGGCATGTTTCAATATCCCAGTCTGCCCGATGCCCTTAGCCATGTTCAGATGCAAATACAGGTGAACAATGATGATGGCATTGTTGATCATACCATTGTGAATTTGCAGCAACTGCATCTGGAAATGAACCAGCAGCCTGTAGATGCGCATCTGCTGATTCGTTATCCGCAATCTCAAATGCTGATTGATGGAGCCCTGCACGGAAAGCTTGACCTGGCAAGTATATCCAGAATTTATCCGTTGCAAACACACACAAAACTCGGCGGTACATTGGATGCCGATGTGCAAATCAAAGGCTCACTGGAAGCCCTTCAGCACAAACAATACAGCCAGTTTCAGGCAAAAGGCTACATCCTTGCCAACCAAATTCATTACCAATCGGCTGATTTTCCCCAAGGCATTTCTATTTCCGATGCTCAGTTGATGTTTTCTCCTCAGCAGGTAACGCTTACCCGCCTGCAGGCCATGATCGGGAAATCGGATATTCAGGCCCAGGGTAAATTGAATCAGTTTTATACTTATGTGTTTGGTAAAGGCCCACTGGAGGCCGATTTGCATGTGCAATCTCAGCTCTTAGATCTGAATGCCCTGATGGATTCATCATCCCGGCCGCAAGCCGATACCCTTTCAGCTGTGAAGGCTGTTGTCATTCCCCGTAACATGCAATTGCACATAACCGCTGATATAGCTCATTTTATATAC
>JADGHY010000103.1 GCA_019683625.1 Thermoflavifilum sp.
GTACAGGCCTTGCCATGATAGTCATGGCGCTGGCTTATAGCCCCTCTGCCTCTGCCCAAAACAACGGGGACGACCAGCCTTTGTATCTCAGATATCCAACTATCCCGCATTTCAGCGTGGTGACGGCAGAAGGAAAAACCTTTACGGAAAAAGACCTCAAGAAAAATACACCTACTCTTATATTCCTTTTCAGCGTGGATTGTGAACACTGCCATCATGAAACGGAAGATATTGTGCAACATATCCATCAGTTTAAAGGTACTCAAATCCTGATGGTTACGCATTTTCCGGTAAATGATATGATTCAATACACGCGCGATTATCATCTGGATCAATATCCAAAGATTATCACAGTTGCCACAGACGACAAGCGCTGGCTGCTGAGTTTTTACCGCCTGCATTTTTTCCCGGGATTATACATTTACAATGCTCAGAATCAGCTTGTCTATCATGCCGAAGGCACCAGACCCGTGGATACGTTGTTGCATTACTTGAAGCCTTGAAACATATTCCGTTAAAATCCATGAATGGCTTTTTCATTCAGCCATAAAGGGCTAATTTTGCGGCCGTATCATTTATTCTATCCAATTCAAAATTATTTTTTCCATGAAAGTAACTGTTGTAGGTGCCGGCAATGTAGGTGCCACCTGTGCCAATGTATTAGCCAGTAAAGATTTTTTACAGGAGATTGTCTTGTTAGACATTAAAGAAGGCGTGGCCGAGGGAAAGGCGCTCGACATCTGGGAATCCTCACCAATTCTGCATTTCAGCACGCGTGTCAACGGAGTAACCAACGATTACAGCAAAACAGCGAATAGCGATGTGGTGGTGATTACTTCGGGATTGCCCAGAAAGCCCGGCATGAGCCGAGATGACCTTATTTCTACAAACGCCGGCATCGTGAAATCCGTTACGGAAAATATCATGAAGTATTCGCCAAATGCCATCCTGGTGGTGGTTTCCAATCCGCTGGATGTGATGACCTACTGTGCCTATTTAACCGCCAAAGTGGATAGCAGGAGGGTGTTTGGCATGGCAGGCGTGCTGGATACAGCCCGGTATAAGGCTTTCTTGGCCGAAGAAATTGGCTGCTCTCCGAAAGATATTGAAGCCTTGTTGTTGGGCGGCCATGGCGATACGATGGTGCCGTTGCCCCGCTACACCAGTGTTGCGGGTATTCCCGTGACTGAATTGGTACCTGCCGAACGCCTGCAGGCAATCATTGAGCGCACCCAGAAGGGTGGGGGAGAAATTGTAAATCTGCTGGGCACTTCAGCCTGGTATGCTCCTGGTGCCGCCGCTGCCCAGATGGTGGAAGCTATTTGCAAAGATGAACGTCGCATCCTGCCTTGCTGTGCCTGGCTCACAGGCCAGTATGGGCTGAACCACATTTACCTGGGTGTGCCCGTGGTCTTGGGCAAAAATGGTATCGAAAAAATCATTGAACTGCAGCTGAACGACGAAGAAATGGCACTGGTGAAGGCTTCGGCCGACCATGTCCGCGAAGTGATGAATGTGCTGGACAATATGCAGCTCGTGAAAAATTAATTTTATCGGATTAGGTAAATCTTGAAAACCGGCCTGCCCTGGGCCGGTTTTTTATTTTCTCCGGCTACACCATTTGCTTTTCAGTACCTGCCTTCCAGCGGCGTTGGATGGCCCGGGCAATCTCCAGCAGGTCAAGCTCACGCATGCATTTGAAATGCACGCGCGGACAGGCTTCATAACCAATCTTCGAACAGGGCCTGCACGGCAAATCCGGATGTTCGATGATATCAAACCAGTCAGCGTGCTTCCCCTGCTGGTAACGGCTGCCGTAGTAGGGAAACATGCCGAATTCAGGAATGGTGTTCCCCCAAAGGGTGACCATTGGCTTACGAAAGGCAGCTCCAATATGCATCAATCCTGTGTCGTGGGTAAGCAGGAGCCTCGACTGCCGGATCAGATCTGCCGATTGATGCAGGGAACATTCGCCTGCCAGATTGCATATCTTCTCGGGATATTGTGCCGCTAACAGCGAACCCGCCGATGCGTCGTCTTTCCCGCCAAGCAACACTATCGGATAGGGGATGAGGGCCGCCAGCTGCAACATGCGATCAACCGGAAGTTTTTTGGTAGCATGTGCCCCGCCAATAGCCCAGGCCAGATAACCCTGCTGAAAATTTTCGGGCAACTGATCTGCCGGAAACCCCGCACCCGCCGGCATCCAATATTCCACACCTTCACCGTCGGGCCGCACACCCAGGGCTTTTACCGCTTCAAAATACCGGTCAACCACCGAAAGGTTCGGTAGCCAGGTCTTTTGCTTGGTTTGCACCACGAGCCATTTTCTGAGATTCAGCTTGGGAAAACGATAGGTGGGAACCCTTAAATCAACCCACAGTCGCCATGTCCGTAGGTTATGATGCAAGTCAATGACCGCATCGTAATGCTCGGCCCTGAGCTGCTGCAGGCAAGCCTGCCAGTTATCCGACAATACATATAATTGATCAATCCGTGGATTAGCTTCCAGCAAGGGCCGGTATGCCGACTTCGTCAGGTAATGCAGGGTTACCTCTGGCAATTGTTGTTTGATGCAACGCAAGACGGGTGTGGTAAGCACAATATCACCAATGGAAGAAAACCTCACTACCAGAAACTTGGCCATCTAAGCTATCAGTCAGGTTAAATTTTTTCCACAAAATTCAGGTCTTTGCCATAGGTTTCTTTCAACCAGAGTGCCGACAGAAAAGCCACGCCAATGCAAATAACTCCTGTCCAGAAAGCGCCGACCACATTGCTGTGAAATACTTGTTTTTCCAGGAAATGATAAAGCAGGGTAATCAACGGTAGGGCTCCTCTGGCATAATTCGGAGCGGTGATGGCAGCCGTAGCCCGCAAATTGGTACCAAACTGTTCGGCTGCCACCGTCACAAACACTGACCAAAAGCCCACGCCTAAACCTAAAATGCCGCAGATGATGTAGAAAGTGGACAGGCTTACGCCATAAGCTCTAAAATAAGCCACCACGGCCAGAAAGCAAATCAGGTAAAAAATGTATAATGCCTTTTTCCGGCTTCGGAGCAGCTGACTCAAATAACCACATGCCAATCCACCTAAGGTCAGAATCGTATAGCTGATCATCACCGCCTTGCCGGGATCAGGCGTACCCTGAATCTGAAGCGTTTTGGCAAAACCATCCGAAAATGCTATCAGAATACCCACCACATACCAGGCCGGAAGCCCCAGCAAGATAACTGTCAGATACCGGAAAAAACGATTGGCATCCGTGAAAAATGCCAGGTAATTTCCTTTCGATATGGGTTGATGCTGAATTGCCTTGTACATGCCCGACTCTAACACACCTACCCGTAAAATCAACAGCAAAAGGCCCAGGCCACCTCCCACAAAATAACATACCCGCCAGCTGGGAATAATCTGCGCCACAAAATAAGCCGCCACAGCCCCCAGAATACCCACACTCGCCACAATCGTAGTGCCATAACCCCGCTTATCAGCTGGCAATAATTCCGATACCAGCGTTACGCCCGCACCCAATTCCCCGGCTAATCCAAGACCCACAATCAAACGAAAAAACTTATACCAAAAAATCACATGCTCACCATGAATCAACCCATTGCCAATATTGCCTACAGAATACAATAAAATGGAGCCGAATAAAACCGAAAGCCTCCCTTTTTTATCTCCCAGAATACCCCACAAAATGCCACCCACCAGCAAACCAATCATCTGAAAATTCAATAAGGAAAGGCCAACCGTTTGCTGAGCATCTCCTACAATACCCAAATCGTTAAGGCTTCGTATCCGGATAATGGTAAATAACAACAAATCATAAATGTCCACAAAATATCCAAGAGAAGAGACAATAACCACCAGGCTCCATACGGAAGTCTGCTGGGAATGGGTAGTGGATAGTGGTTCCATAGCCTTTATCTTTTTAGGGAAGAGTTGACTTGCGTGAGCTAAACAGCACCCGAATAATCACCGGGGCCGTAGTAATCAGCACAATGCCCAACACAATCCATTCCAAATGGTCACCTAACCAGGGAAAAGAAATACCTAAAAAATATCCGGCAAACATCATGGTGCACACCCAAAGCACGCAACCTACAATATTAAAAAGCGTAAATTTCCGATAGTCCATCTTTACAATCCCGGCCACAATAGGTGCAAAAGTGCGAATGAAGGGCAGAAAACGTGCAAAGATGATGGCCAATCCTCCATGTTTCTCGTAAAACTCATGAGCTGCAATAAGGTGTTTTTTCTTGAAAAACAAACTATCTTCCCGCTTAAACAACAAAGGCCCCGATTTTCTTCCAAACCAATACCCGGCAAAATTGCCCAGGATTCCCGCTGCAGCCACCATCATCACCACCACCCCAAAAGGCATTTGAAAAGGATCATCGGGCTGCGCTGCAAGCATGCCTGCCACAAATAACAACGAATCTCCCGGCAGAAAAAAACCCACAAACAATCCGGTCTCGGCAAAAATCACGAACAACAATAAATACAATCCGCCATGGTGAATGATCCAGGAAGGATTAATGAGGTGCTTGAGAAACTCAATAACATCATGCATAAAGGCTTCGGCTAAAATGATGAGACAAAAGCTGCGTAAAAATAAGGGATTCCCGATTAAGCTTTGGCGTTTTTGAAAAAGAGTGATTAACTTAGTTCTGCCAAATTTTGGATAAACAATGAATAAGCTGATTTTATCTAAGCTGTGTTATGCATTACTGGCCGGAGTTATGCTGGCTGGTTTCAGCAATTGCCAATCTGATGCACAACAACAAGGTCTTGCTCGTTTAGCGCTTGCGCCTGACAACGATCAGTTAAAATTGCCTGCAGGCTTTCATGCCGTGGTGGTGGCTGCTCATATCGGTGCAGCCCGCCATATCGTGGTGCGCAACAATGGGGATATTTATGTGGCCTTGCGGGCACCACACCAGGGACATGCTATTGCTTGCCTGCGCGACCAAAATGGTGATGGAAAGGCCGATGTTATTGAATATTTCGGTCCCAATACCCGTGGGGATGGGATAGGCATCTATAAGGGCTATCTGTATTTCGGCAGCGATACGGCCATTATCCGCTTCCGGCTCATTGAAGGGCAGTTGCTGCCCGATGCCCGTGGGGAAACCATTGCCCGTTTCCCTATTCAGCACGAACATGAAACCAAAACCTTTACATTCGACAACCAAGGATACATGTATGTCAATGTCGGCGCGCCCTCTAATGCTTGCCAGTATGAAGACAGGCAAAAGGGTTCGCCTGGTCAGAATCCCTGCCCGTTGCTCGAACATTATGCAGGTATCTGGCGTTTTCGTGCCGATGTGCCCGATCAGACAGAAGATCACGGAGGGATGCGCTACGCCACCGGACTGCGTAATTGTGTAGCACTCGACTGGAACCCCGTTAACCATCAGCTTTATGCGGCCATGAATGGCCGTGACCAGCTCTATCAGCTTTATCCGCAATATTACAATGCACAGCAGGGTGCCGAATTGCCGGCCGAAGAATTTTTGCTCATCCGCCAGGGGGGCAACTATGGCTGGCCCTACACCTATTACGATCCTTTCCAGAAAAAACGCATCATCGCCCCGGAATACGGTGGGGATGGCAAAAAAGCTGCGCCGGCTAATCAATATGATCCACCCATCATGGCCTTTCCGGGCCACTGGGCACCACTGGGCCTGCTGTTCTACACCGGCAATCAATTCCCTGCTGCCTACAAATATGGTGCATTCATTGCCTTTCATGGTTCCTGGAACAGGGCTCCTTTGCCTCAGGCAGGGTTTAAGGTTGTTTTTGTACCGTTTAAAAACGGAAGCCGTTTGCCCACGGGTAACTATAGCATTTTTGCCGATAACTTCACCCAATCCCCCAATAACCAAAGCCCTGCTCATCGCCCGGTGGGCTTGGCACAGGGACCTGATGGTTCGCTCTATATCACCGACGACCTGGGAGGAAGTGTATGGCGCATTGTGTACACCGGGAAATGACAGTTTGTCGGCCTCCGGAAGGGTAAACAATGATTAGCTTGTCAGCTTTAAGCTGTTCAAAACCAATGGCATCTGGTTTGATCAGGTATAGGTGCATTTGTTCAACTTCCTTTTCAACAGGTTATGCCATGGTTTAACCCTAAAAAAGGAGGTGCCTATGTCTCTGGTCAAACGTTCAACTGGTGGTTTCTGGAATGATTTCCCCTCGCTGTTTAATGATTTCTGGACTCGGGACTGGTTTGATTGGGCCTTGGGTAATTTTTCGGAAACCGGTACCACCGTCCCGGCAGTGAACATCATTGAAACACGCGACAGTTTTGAAGTGGAGATGGCTGCTCCGGGCATGGACAAAAAAGATTTTAAGGTGGAATTGGATGGCAATTTGCTCACGATTTCATCGGAAAAAAAGGATGAACGTGAGCTGAAGGAAGGTGAAAACTATACCCGGAGAGAATTTAGCTATCAATCCTTCCGTCGCACTTTCACCCTGCCTAAGGACGTAGTGGATGTGGATCAAATCAAGGCCCATTACAAAGATGGGATTCTCCATCTCACCATCCCGAAGAAAGAAGAAGCTAAACAAAAACCACCGAAAATGATTGAAATCTCTTAACCGCAACACACCCGGCTTTCCAGCCGGGTTTTTTTATGGCTGCCATTGTGCCTGCAAGTCAAATATCTTTTCTCCCAAAACCCATTTTTCACCTTGCTGAGCAAAAGCTAATCTTTGCTGAAAGCTATCCATCAACTTTTCCCAAGCCTGCACTACTGGATTGGCCGCATCCATGGCCTGTTTTTTAGCAAAAGAAAAATCTTCTCCCACTTCCATGATCATGCACAGGCGGTTTCCTGCCCGATAAATTTCCATCTGAAGGATACCCGCGTCCCGAATGCTTTTTAACACCTCAGGCCACACTTCCCGATGATAAGCCTCATATCGGGCAATTTTTTCCGGATCATCCTGCAAATCCAGAAACAGGCAATATCTCCGCTGAACCTGATTTTGCATAAAGCATATAGATAAAAATTGAGGCATGAAAGTTTTTCCGGGAAAAGATAAAAAGATTTTCAAGATTTGGCATTATATTTATCAAAGAAAAGTGGGGTATGAAGGTGATGTTTGCCTGGAGATTTTACCCTAAACATCATGAGCCATGTTCAAGATTCACTATCCCACTCAGGATGAGCTCGTCGTGGCCAGTATTCCGTTCCTGGCTTATGCCGGCACAGCTGTGCTGCTTGTCACCGGCGGATGCTTAGCCGTTTTTGCACCGCCACTTGTCACGGCTGCAAAACCCGTGGGCCTGGTATTGATTGCCGGAGCTTTATGGTTTGCCTGCCTGGGAATTCATCGAAAAGAGCTCGTGGTCAAACGCAATCTCCAGGTGATGTATTATATCC
>JADGHY010000104.1 GCA_019683625.1 Thermoflavifilum sp.
AATTTTTTTAACTTTTGATTGTGAAGATTCATTTTATTGCCATAGGCGGCAGCGTGATGCATCAGCTGGCCATTGCCCTGAAACAAAAGGGGTACGAGGTGTCGGGCAGTGACGATGAAATCTTTGACCCGGCACGCAGCAACCTGCTGGCTGCCGGCATCCTGCCTGCCCAGCTGGGCTGGTTCCCCGAGAAGATCTCCCCCCAACTCGATGCCGTGGTGGTGGGCATGCATGCCCGTGATGATAATCCCGAATTGCAAAAGGCCCGGGCACTGCAGCTGCGCATCTATTCTTTCCCGGAATTCATTGCCCATGAAAGCTGCCACAAGACCCGCCTGGTGGTGGGCGGCAGCCACGGCAAAACCACCATCACCGGCATGATCATGCATGTGTTAAAAGCCTGCGGACGCACGTTCGACTACCTGGTGGGTGCCGCCATCCCCGGGTTTTCCCAGGCGGTACAACTCACCGATGCGCCCGTCATCGTCTGCGAAGGGGATGAATACCCCGCTTCTGCCCTGGATCCCCGCCCCAAGTTTCACCTGCTGAAACCGCATATTGCCATCATCAGCGGTATTTCCTGGGATCACATCAACGTGTTTCCCACCTGGGAACAATATCTCCAGCAATTTGCCCAGTTCATAGCGCTGATTGAGCCGCACGGCACCCTGATCTATAACCAGGAAGATGCAACGGTGCGGCAATTGGTAGAGCAGTGCCAGCGCACCGATCTGCAGCTGATCGGATATAGCCGGCCGGAATGGACGGTGGAAAAAGGCATCACCTTCGTGTATGACCATCACCGGCATCCCGTGCCCCTGCGCATCTTTGGTGAGCATAACCTGCTGAACCTTCAGGCAGCACGGCGGGCTTGTGCGCTGCTGGGCGTTTCCGACACGGATTTCTTTCAGGCCATCTCCAGCTTCACGGGTGCCAGCCGCCGCCTGGAGCTCCTGGCTGCTTATCCACATAGCGCCATTTATCGCGATTTTGCCCATGCCCCTTCCAAGGTGAAGGCCACCATTCAGGCGTTGCGGAAACAGTTTCCCGGCCGCAAACTCATTGCCGTATTGGAATTGCATACCTACAGCAGCCTCTCCGCCTCGTTTCAGGCGCAATATGCCGGATGCATGGACGAGGCCACGGTGGCAGCCGTGTTTTACAGTCCGCATGCCCTGGCCCTGAAACGCCTACCCACCCTCACGCCCGAGGCCATCAGGCAGGGCTTCCAACGCGACGATCTGCACGTGTTTCAGCACGTTGATAACCTGTTGAGCTTTCTGGAGCAGCAAGATTATCAGGATACCAACCTGCTGCTGATGAGTTCGGGTAACTTCGACGGCATGGATATCGAATCCATCCGTAACCTGCCCATGCAATCCAACCCATCCCTTGCCAGAAAAAGCTGACGCGTAGAAAAACGGATAACCGCAGGCAATTGAAAAAGCACAGCTATCAAAATGCAAAAATCTGCTGCGCCTCCTCAAATCCCACTCAGAAAAACTAATTTTGAGGCAGTTTTTCACCGCTCAATATGTCACTAAACCTCAAACGGCCCCTCGTTTTCCTGGATCTGGAGACCACAGGTACCAACGTGGCCACCGACCGCATTGTGGAGATTGCCATGGTGAAAATCCTGCCCGATGGGCAAAAACAAATCAAGGTGAAACGCATTCACCCCGGTATGCCCATCCCTCCGGAAGCAACGGCCGTGCACGGCATCAGCGATGAGGATGTGGCTCATTGCCCATCCTTTAAAGAAGTGGCCAATGAAATCAAACAGTTTCTGGATCACTGCGATCTGGCAGGATATAACCTGCATCGCTTCGATATTCCCATGCTGGTGGAAGAGTTTTTGCGGGTAGGCCAGGCATTTAGCTTGAAAGACAGGCATATCATCGATGTCCAGAAAATTTTCTTCCGCATGGAGCCGCGTGACCTGAGTGCGGCCTATCGGTTCTACTGCGGAAAAGATATGCACGACGCCCACCGGGCCGAGGCCGATGCCCTGGCCACCTATGAGGTGCTGCAGGCCCAGCTGAAGAAATATACTGAATTGCAATCCTGCACAAATGTGGAAGCCCTGGCGGCTTTTACCTCCGACGGCGATTTTGTGGATGTCGGACGCCGGATGATCCGCCAGAACGGCGAAGTATTGTTTAACTTCGGGAAACATAAAGGTAAACCCGTGCGGCAGGTGTTGGCTGAAGAGCCTCAGTATTACGACTGGATCATGAACGGTGAATTTTTACTGGATACCAAAGAAAAATTAACCGAAATCTGGAACAGCATGCACATGGAAAATTTAAAACGTTCCGGAAAAGCCTAAACCCATCAGAAGCGTATCTTTGGGTACCATCATCTATTGTAAAAACTAACCCCAGCAAAACTTTCACTCTCTGCATGGCCGGCGGGGTATAACGCGGCCAATATAATTGCCAAAGGCAGCCTAACAAACAATAGAACCGTTGATAGATTTGAGCCAAACATTTTAAGCAATTGACCTTGACGAACCGCCTCGTGATCATACCAACCTATAACGAAAAGGAAAATATCGGCCGGATTATTACCGAGATATTTTCACTTCCGCTGGCATTTGATGTGCTGGTAATAGACGATCACTCTCCCGATGGCACAGCAGCTATTGTGGCTGCCATGCAAAGTGTGTACCCCAACAGGTTATTCTTAGAGCAGCGACCGGGCAAAATGGGCCTGGGCACAGCTTATATCCATGGTTTCAAATGGGCTTTACAGAATGGCTATGATTACATCTTTGAAATGGATGCCGATTTTTCCCATAATCCGAAGGATTTGATCCGGCTCTATGAACCCTGTGCCCGCAATGAGGCCGATGTGGCCATTGGATCCCGGTATGTGAAGGGTGGAAAAACGGAAAACTGGCCATTGGATCGCAGCATCCTCTCCTACGGCGCTTCCTTGTATGTGCGCCTGATCACCTGGATGCCCGTGAAAGACAGCACGGCCGGCTTTGTGTGTTACCGGCGGCAGGTGCTGGAAAATATTAACCTGGATGAAATCCAGTTTTGGGGCTATGCTTTCCAGATTGAAATGAAATTTACGGCCTGGAAATTAGGCTTTCGCCTGCTGGAAGTGCCCATCACCTTTGTGGACCGCAAACAAGGCACTTCCAAGATGAATAAAGGCATCATCAAAGAAGGCATCCTGGGCGTGCTGAAAATCCAATGGCAAAGCTTGTTCAAGCATTATGCCCGCCGCCTCCGCCGCCTGCCTCAGGATACGGCACCAACCTCCCATCAGTCCCGCTAAGCTTGTGCAGTTATCCATGTTTAACCACCGTCGGTGGTTTTAACTGCCTGTGGCGGTTGCGCGACCAGGTATCTTAACTTTGCCGCTTTAATGTTTTATGCTGATGCACACATCTAAATCGGCCCTGCATAAAGCCTTACTTGAACTGCATGTGGCCATTGTGCTGGCCGGCATCACCGGCCCCCTGGGCCGGCTAATCAGCCTCCCGGCCGAAGAACTGGTATGGTACCGGCTGGGGCTGAGCCTGCCCTTATTTGTCGCGCTTTCCCTGTGGCAACAAAGGCCTTTTCCGCAGCTGAAGCGGCAAGAGTGGGCCATGCTGGTGCTGAACGGCATGTTGATCGGGTTTCATTGGATTTGTTTTTTCTCCAGCGTGAAATATGCAAATGTGTCGGTGGCCCTGGTTTGTTTTTCCACCAGCAGCTTGTTTACGGCCTTGCTCGACCCGCTGGTCAACCGCAATGGCCTGCGCTGGCGCCAGGTGGCACTGAGCCTGCTGGCTTTGGCCGGCATCGTGGTGCTGTTTCAGTTTAATGTACAATATCGCTTAGGCATTGCACTCGGCTTGCTGGCCGCTATCCTTTCGGCTTTGTTTACCCTGCTCAACGAAAAGCCGGCTCAGCATATTCCCGCGCGCACCCTGAGCATGTATGAGCTGTTGTTTGCCTGGATCATCCTTAGCCTCATAGGGCCATGGTACCTGCATCAGCATCCCTTTCATTGGCCGGGAGCGGCCGACTGGATCTATCTGCTGATCCTTTCCTGGCTTTGCACCGTGCTGGCCTTCACCCTATCCCTGAGCGCTTTGAAACACATTTCTCCTTTCACCATCAACCTGTCGTACAACCTGGAACCCATCTACGGCATCCTCATAGCCTTTGTGCTTTTCCAGGAAAACCGCACCCTGCATCTGAGTTTTTATGTGGGCTTTGCCTGTATTTTGCTTTCCGTGGTGTTGCAAACCTTGTATACCTTGCACCGGCATCGGCTCCTGCGGAAGCAGGCAGCAACAGATCAACCGATTGTGCAGGCCAGTAGCGCCTTTCCGTCCCAGGAGCAAATAGATTAAGTTTCTGAGGAATTTCACCGAAATTACCTTTAAATTTCCGGGGGATGATTGCCAAAGAAAGCATTGCCGAGGTACTTCAGCGGGTTGACATCGTGGATGTCATCGGCAGCTTTGTGCGCCTG
This sequence comes from Thermoflavifilum sp., assembly GCA_019683625.1. Lineage (GTDB taxonomy): Bacteria > Bacteroidota > Bacteroidia > Chitinophagales > Chitinophagaceae > Thermoflavifilum. Next base: position 4,480 of record JADGHY010000104.1, read on the forward strand.
AAGAAGCGAGGGGCTAATTATCTGGGGCTTTGCCCTTTTCACCATGAAAAAACGCCCTCTTTCACGGTTTCACCCAGCAAGGAAATCTATAAATGCTTTGGTTGCGGGCGCAGCGGAAATGTGATCAGCTTCCTCATGGAACATGAGAAGCTGAGTTATGTGGAAGCCATCCGCTGGCTGGCCCAGCGCTATCATGTGGAACTGCAGGAAACGGCCGTGTCGCCGGAATGGAAAGAGCAGCAGATGCTGGCCGATAGCCTGTTTATCATCAATCAGTTTGCCCAGGAGTTTTTCACCCACAGCCTGCTGCATACCGAGGAAGGACAACATATTGGCTTGAGCTATCTGCAAGAAAGAGGCCTACGCGAGCATATCATCCAGAAGTTTCAGCTGGGCTATGCGCCGGAAGCCGGCGATGTGTTTGCCCGGGCGGCTTTATCCAAAGGCTACCGGAGCGAATACCTGTTGAAGACGGGCCTCATCGCCCGCCGCAACCCTTCCTCTCCAAAAGTGGATGAAGCATTTCCCTACCGGGATCCTTATGCTGGCCGCATCATCTTCCCGATTCATAACCTCAGCGGCAAGGTGGTGGGCTTTGGCGCCCGCACCCTGCGGAATGATGCCCATACACCCAAGTATATCAACACCCCGGAAAACGAGATTTACGTCAAGAGCAAAATCCTGTATGGCCTCTACCAGGCGCGGCAGGCAATCGGGAAGCAAGACGAATGCCTGCTGGTAGAAGGCTATATGGATGTGCTGGCCATGCATCAGGCCGGCATAGAGAATGCCGTGGCTTCCAGCGGTACTTCCCTCACCACCGATCAGCTGCAGTTGATCCGCAAGCTCACCCGCCATCTAACCATCGTGTACGATGGAGATGCAGCGGGCATCAAGGCCGCACAAAGGGGCATGGACCTGGCATTGGAACAGGGTCTTGACGTGAGGCTGGTGCTGCTGCCCGATGGAGAAGACCCGGATAGCTTTGTGCATAAACATGGCGCCCAGGCCTTGCGTGACTACATCGCTGCACATAAAAAAGATATCATCCTGTTTCAGCTGGAAACCGCAGTGGCGGGTGCTGCGGAGGATGTATCCCAAAAATCGGCCCTCATTAACCAGATTGCCCACACCCTGGCACGCTTGCACGATACCACCGATTTTCTGCGCCGGCAGGACTATATCCGCCGCTGCAGCCAGCTGCTGCATGTTGACGAACAGGGGCTCACCTCTTTAGTGAACACCCTCATCCGGGAACAACTGCAACGCAAAACCTCTTCTGTTCCCTCACAAGCCGAAAGCCAGCTGCTGGCCCAGACAAGCGAAGACCCTACCCGACCTGAGGCTCTGCGCCTGATTGAACAGGATCAGCAACAGGAAAAAGGATTGATCAAAATCTTGCTGAAATACGGACAACTGCCCCTGAAAGACGACTACACCATCGCCGCCTTCATCTTTAACCAGGGCGTTCAGCTGGAATTGATTGAACATCCGATTGCCAAAATGATTATGCTGGAATATCAACAACTGGCCGAAAAACAGCAAACGATTGACCTGCGTTATTTCCTCTATCACGAAAATCAGGAAATCAGCCAGTTTGTGGCCGAAGTGCTCAACCTACAATCCGATGAACCACTGAGCGATAACTGGGAACTGCGTTTTCAGCTTCAGATCCAACGTGAACAGGACATGCCGGTGGAACAGGCCATCCAAACCGTACACCACCTGAAAATGCGCAAACTGAAAAAGATGATTGAAGATAACCTGCGTGAGCTACAACAGGCCCAGACAGAGGAAGAACGCCTGCACATGATACAGCTGCATCAGCAACTGAAGGCCCTGGAAAAACAACTTGCCGAAGCCACCGGCACCGTCATTTACCATTAGCAGCCAGTAACATATCGAGATAAGAAGCCCGGATGAGCTGATCCGGCCTGATGTGCAACGCCTGCTGGTAATGAGCGGCCAGCGCTTCTAACCGATCTACATGGGCTGCTGGAGAAGCATCAATGACCTCTACTTCTATAAAATAACCCAAACCCTTCACCTCATCCAGATGGAATTTGGTGGCATCTATAAAATAGATTTCGCGTTTTTTTGAAACTTCACCCAATATGCCTAAGCTCGCCTGGAGCAATTGTTTCAGGGCTTCTGCATCCTGAACGGGATATAACCATACATCAGAACGCCTGATCGCATCCTGCTCTGCACGTTTGTAATAAATTAACGCCCGTTCAATCTGCCCCATACGCAGTTTTAACCGGCCTTTCGGGACATGAAAATAGACATCCACCTGCTCATCCATACCTACAAAACGGGCCTGCTGATCTCTTAACCATTTCCGGGAAGGCCCAAGATCGGCCACCCTGGCTTTAAACTCCATGTTCACGGGCATGAGCTTTGATTTTTGGCATGATTGTTAAAACATCTTAAAGGGAATAAACAAAAATACATGCCTTTATCCCATAAATGAGCCGAGTCAATTATATTTGTACACGTCCAATATCTTGCAGTATGTTCCAAATATGGCACGAGAGGATTATTAACCATATCTGCCCGGCTAAACCAATTGGTATGCGTATCATCAAAATCTGCCTGCCATTTCTGCTCATCACCAGCGCCCTGTATGCACAGGATACAGCAGGCATTGTACTGCCCGATACCCTCACACCTGTTACCGACACCGGAACTGCAGCAGGGCTTGAACACATGCGCATACAAACAACAGACAGCATTTTGCAAAGCCTGTATCAGCAAATCAAAAAACTATCGGAAAGTGATCGCCAGAATGCAATGGCCATTCAGGGTTTGCTGCAGGGACGTGAAGTGGATAATATGACCAAGTATCAGTTGATGAAAAACAATATCATCAACGCCACACAAACCTATTATTTGC
>JADGHY010000105.1 GCA_019683625.1 Thermoflavifilum sp.
CCTGTGTGAACGCTGAAATTCCATTTCACCACCTTCCATCCTTAGCCTTGCGCTGCTTTCCACACGTTATTGCTACGATCTACATCAGGCAATATATGATCAGGATCTATTTCAATTTGCTGAATAGGCACATGGGTGGGCAATTTCACCCCATATATCGCACCGCGTTGCCAGATCTCCACGGGTAGCCGGTATCTTAGCGTATCGCCATTTTGCAAACTTAGCTTCAACATCACCGGCATCACCATTTGTTGCTTATTTTCCAGGGTAAGCAATACACCTTTAGTGCGATCCTGATCCACATAAGTTACCCGGCTTATAGCCTGATCCAGTTGCCAGTTGTGTTGAAACCACCCCCGCCAGAACCAGCTGAGATCTTCGCCCGAAACATTTTCCATAGTCCGGAAAAAATCGTTGGGTGAAGGATGTTTGAAGGCCCAGCGATGGATATACGCACGAAAAGCCGAGTCGAAACGGGCATGCCCCAAGATCAATTCGCGCAAGAGCACCAGTCCATAAGCAGTTTTGAAATATTCCAGGGGATGAAGGTAGCGGGGAGGGATAAGATCGGCATGGGTCATAATTGGCGGCACATCGGCTCCTTTGATGTAGGGTATCAACTCTTCAGCCGGATTTCCTCCGTGAGGAGCATATTCGCCGTCGCGCTTGGGTGCATATTCCCCGTGATGAAAGATCTCAGAAGCATAGACATCGATAAAAGTATTAAACCCTTCATCCATCCAGGCATTGCGGCGTTCGTCGCTGCCCACGATCATCGGGAACCAATTATGGCCAATTTCATGGGCAAGCAATGCCCAGAGATTTTTCCCTTTCTCTTGCCAATCGTCAAACGTGATACCGGGAAATTCCATTCCGCCCACTGGCCCTGCCACATTGATCGCTACAGGGTAGGGATAAGGAAACCATTGCTGGGAAAAGATTTCCACTGCGCCTTTGAGATATTCCGTGGCACGCCCCCAGGCACTATCTCCCGCACTTTCTTCAGGATATACACTCATTGCCAGCGCCTGTTTATTCCCGGGGAGGTTTATGCGGGCCGCATCCCACATAAAGGCCGATGACAGAGCCCAGGCCACATCCCGGGTATTTCCCATCCGAAAATGCCAGCTTACCCTGCCGTGCTGTGCTCGGGTGAGCCTTTCTCCGGGCCGATAGACCATTACCGTGGTATTGCTCTGATGCGCCTGCCGTAAACGGTTCAGCACTGCCTCATCCAGTATCTCTTCGGCATTTACACAGGAGCCCGAACCCACCACCAGCATATTTGCCGGCACCGTGACCGTATAATCAATATTGCCATAATCCATATAAAATTCCCCTTCGCCCAGAAAAGGCAACGTATTCCATCCATGCAGGTCATCATACACACACATGCGGGGATACCAATAGGAGAACTCAAATATGCGTCCCCGACGGGTATCTAAATAGCCTGAACGATCGCCCCCGCTGTGGGGCAGAAGATGATATGCATACGCAATCTGCAGATGCAAATCCTGATGTGGTAGCAAGGGCTTTGGCAGCCATACCTGCATGCGCGTGCCCCAAACCATGTAATGCAAAGGCAACACTGTTGCGCCAACAGTTTCTACCCGGTATATGTTAAATCCAACACTCGTATCCAGCGGTAATGCATGACCTCTTTCCCATTGCTGGAGCATATTTCCCCGATCATAATTCTGATCGAGCTCCAGCCAAAGAAAATAAAGGGTATCCGGACTGTTATTGACATAATGAATCTGTACCTCACCGGCAAGCCTGCGGGTAGCCGTATCAAAACTTGCCACCACCCGATAATCAGCCCGGTTTTGCCAATAGTGTGGCCCGGGTGCCCCATCAGCCGAGCGATAACTGTTGCCCTGCTGGACATAAAATCCCGGTGCAAAAGCCTGATAAGGATCATATTGTTGGCCAGCGGCTGAGGCGAAAAGGCCTATCGAAAGGGAAATAACCAAAATAGCACATTGGAAACTCCGCATGATTAATGCTTTTATACACCTAAAGTAGCAAAAACCCCATTTGCATCCGTTTTCCAAAGCGGATTTTCTTTTTCAGTTTTATGCGTGCACCTGTATTTTTGTGTGTCAGGAGGCAGCAATAGGGATGTTATTTTCGGCACTTATCAATCAACAACAGGCTAGGGAACGTTTGCTGCAAATGGTAGCCCATCAGCGGGTGCCACATGCTCTCTTGTTTCGAGAACCCGAAGGCAGCGGAGGACTGCTGCTGGCTATTGCCTTTGCTACCTATGTGTTGTGTGAACAGCCTACGGCAAACGAGGCTTGCGGGCAATGCAGCAGCTGCCAAAAAATGGATCGGCTGATGCACCCGGATGTGCATTTCTCTTTTCCCGTGGTATCGCGAAAATCGGGCAGTGAGCCCACGAGCGACGATTATCTCCAGGAATGGCGGGAATTTCTCCGGGAATTCCCTTATGGTGACCTGCAAGACTGGCTACAGTTGATCCAGGCCGAAAACCGCCAGGGCAACATCACCGCTGCTGAATGCCGGGAAATTGTGCGTAAGCTGAGTTTAAAGTCATTTGAAGGAAAATACAAAATCCTCATCCTGTGGCTTCCCGAATTCCTGGGTCAACAAGGAAATCGCCTGCTGAAGCTGATAGAAGAACCACCCGAAGATACCTTGATGCTTTTCGTTAGCCAACAGCCTCAGCGCATCTTAGGCACCATTACCTCCCGCCTTCAAACCATTCAGCTAAGTCCTTTGCCGCCGGAGGAAATAGCCCAGGCCCTCATAGCACGGGCAAAAGCCCATCCGCAAATTGCTGCACAAATCAGCTTAGCTGCTGAAGGAAACTACCGACAGGCTCTGCGGCTTCTGCACGACGCCCATGCCAATTGGCTTGATTTGCTGCGCAACTGGCTCAACGCCATCGCCAAACAACAAATCCCCGCCTTGGTCCAGTGGATGGAAGAAATCGGCAGCAGCAAAACCGGCAGGGAGCAACAAAAATTTTTTCTGCAATACTTCCTAAACCTGATCGAGAAAACCCTCCAGGCACATTATCTTCCCCCCGCCAATCTTCATCTGCCCCCGGCCGAACAAGATTTCGTAAACCGGCTCAAACAACAACTCTCATTCTCTCAACTCGTATCCCTGAGTGAAAAACTGAATGCCGCCATCTATCACATAGAGCGCAATGCTTATGCAAAACTGGTATTTCATGCTCTCACCCTTCAGCTGCAAGACCTGCTTATCCGCACCCCGACTTCTGCCTGAAACCCCGATTTCGGGAATAACTTTATCTTTGTTGCCTGCATGCTGATGCTGAGCTTGCAACAACCCTTCAGCATCCATGCTTCATCTTTGACAGTAAAAAACCAAACAGATGGGATGTGGACAATGTGGGTCCGGCGGATGTGGAGGATGCAGCAGAATGGACGTATTTAACTGGCTGGCCGAAATACCGTTATCACCGTACGATAAGCCTTTTGACATTGTTGAAGTGAGTTTTAACAACGGTAGCCGAAAAGATTTTTATCGCAATACGACCCGGCATAGTTTTGAAAAAGGCGACATGGTCACCGTAGAGGGCATGAATGGGTTTGATGTGGGCATGGTAAGCCTCACAGGCGAGCTGGTGAAGCTGCAAATGAAAAAACGACGCGTTGCCGACACTCCGGACCTTAAAAAAATACTCAGGCGCGCAACGGCCGAGGACCTCGCTAAAATGGAGGCTTCCAAAAAACGGGAAAAAGATTTGCTCATCCGCAGCCGGGCTATCGCCCGAAGCATGGGCTTGGAAATGAAATTGACAGAGGTGGAAATCCAGGCCGATGGGAAAAAGGCCACCTTCTTTTATACGGCCGACGACCGGGTTGATTTCCGGGAACTGATCAAGGTCTACGCCAGCGAATTCCGCCTGAAAGTGGAAATGCGCCAGATCGGTGCCCGCCAAGAATCGGCAAAGGTAGGAGGCATCGGCACCTGCGGACGTGAGCTCTGCTGTGCTACCTGGCTGTCTGACTTCAAATCGGTGAGTACCACCGCGGCCCGATACCAGAACCTCTCCATCAACCAGGCTAAACTCTCCGGCCAGTGCGGCCGCCTGAAATGCTGCCTGAACTATGAACTGGATACATATCTGGACGCCTTAAAGGATTTTCCCGAAGAAGCAGATGTTTTGCAAACCGTTTCAGGCCCTGCCATCCTGCAAAAACGAGATATCTTCAAAAACCTGATGTGGTATGCCTACGAACAAAATCCTACCAAACCTTATGCCCTGACCATCGATCGGGTAAAAGAAATCCTGACCCTCAACAAACAAGGCATTGCCGTGGAAGAATTAAAGCCCTTGGAAGAGCTCCCCACGAAAAATAAGCCAGAAGAACCTGAATTTGTGGATGTGGTAGGCCAAATCAGCCTGAAGTCCTTGGAAAAGGCCAGCAAACGGCGCAAACAACGCCAGAAAAAAAATCAGCATCAGAAGAAAAAGAACAATTCCTGACCGGCCCGGCCAACACTTGTTTTAGGACTCCCTTTTGATAAGCTGAATATGCCCATCGGCATGGGCAATGATGGCTTCTGTGGCCATGTTCAGAAATAAACCGGTTTCTACCACTCCTGGAATCTCATGCAGCTGAAGATTTAAAGCATGCGCATCCTGAATTTGCCCGAAATAACAATCGAGAATATAATGCCCATGATCCGTCACGAAAGGTTGCGTGCCGCCGCGCAACTCCACCTTAGGACAAGACATCTCCAGAATGCGTCGCCTCACGTGCTTCCAGCCTGCAGGAATAACCTCAACCGGCAAAGGAAATGCACCTAACTGGGCAACCTGTTTTCTTTCATCGGCCACAATCACCAGCCTGCGCGATACGGCAGCCACCATCTTTTCCTGCAGCAAAGCTCCTCCTCCGCCCTTAATGAGCTGAAGCCTGGGATCCACCTCATCGGCTCCGTCTACGGTGAGTGCAATCTCGTCCACATCATTCAATTCAAGTATCGGTATGCCAAAAGATGCTGCTAATATTGCACTCTCTTTTGAAGTAGCTACGGCCTGAATCTGCAACCCTTGTTTCATCTTTTCTCCCAATGCCTGAATAAACCAATATGCCGTAGATCCCGTTCCAATACCAATCAGCGTATGGGGTTCCACATAGCGAGCAGCAAATTCACCCGCTAATTTTTTCATGGCTAATGCATCCATCGTAAGCCTATTAAAAATTATGGTTGCTTGACCGTTGATTCAGCAATTCCTGCTGGCGCATTTCCTTGGCATCCTGCAAAAACTGGGAAGCAAAAATAAACTGATTCAGCTTTTCATCCCGACTGAAAATAATATCCTTATTGGTGCCTTCCCATTGCTTCCTGCCTTCATACAGGTACACAATATGGTCACCTATTTCCATTACCGAATTCATATCATGCGTGTTGATAACCGTGGTGATATGATATTCCACGGTAATTTCATGAATAAGTTTATCGATGAGCATCGAAGTCTGCGGATCAAGCCCGGAATTAGGTTCATCGCAAAACAAATATTTGGGATTTAAAACAATAGCCCTTGCTATACCCACCCGTTTTTTCATGCCACCGCTGATTTCAGCCGGATATTTCTTGTGTGCATCTTGCAGATTTACCCTGGCCAGGCAAGCATCAACCCGTTTTTTGCGCTCCCGATAACTCAGGTTGGAAAACATTTCCAGCGGAAACATCACATTCTGTTCCACTGTCATGCTGTCGAACAGCGCTGCTCCCTGAAACAACATACCAATTTCCTTCCGGATATGTTTGCGCTCTGCATTGCTCATGGAAGAAAAAGGCACACCATCGTAACTGATTTCACCGGCATCTACCTCCAGCAATCCCACCATGCATTTCATGAGCACGGTTTTTCCACTACCGCTGGCACCAATGATCAAGTTGGCCTTACCCGTTTCCATGACCGCGGAAATCCCTTTCAGGATTTCCCGATCGCCAAACCGTTTGCACACATTTTTGAGCTCAATCATCTGAGTCAGGCTTTGAAAAAGAAGATTAACTGCTTTTCAACAGCAAGGCTGCCAACCCGTAATCGGCCAACAAAATCAAAATACAACTAATTACCACAGCTTTGGTACTGGCCTGGCCTATTTCCAGAGCTCCTCCCTGAACATGATAACCAAAATAAGCCGGTATGGAAGAAATGATGAAAGCAAAGGTATATGATTTAGCCAGGGCAAAGACAATGTTGAACGGCTTAAAATCGAGCACGAGTCCCTGCATATATTGCTGGGCCGAGAGAATGCCCGATACCACACCTGCCACCTTCCCGCTCCAGATGCCCACAAATCCGGAAATCACCACCAACATGGGTACCACCAGCAAGGCCGCCAGGATCTTCGGAAAAATCAGATAACTTTTGGTGTTAATGCCCATGATTTCCAATGCATCAATCTGTTCGGATACCCGCATATTGCCCAGTTCCGACGCAATCTTGGAGCCCACCACACCGGCTAAGACGATGCTGGTGATGGTGGGACAAAATTCCAGAATCATGGTGTCGCGCACCACCTGGCCGATGGTGGACTTAGGAATAATGGGGCTCACCAGCTGATAAGCCGTCTGAATAGTAGATACCCCGCCAATAAACACTGAGATAATCAACACAATGCTCAGCGAACCGATGCCGATGTCCACACATTGCCGCATAAACTCCTTCCAATACATGCGCCAGTTTTCCGGCCGAGTGAACATCCCTTTTAACATCAATATATACCTGCCAATATGCGTGAGCAGCATGTGTCGCAGATTAGAAAACGTAAAGATAAGGAAATGAGCGGATACCTTAGTTTGTCCGGAATGGGCTGGCTGTGCATCATATCATGAAAATATCCTCCCTACGATGATTGGAATTGATGCTCATCAAATTCAACCTTTATGCCCCGCTTTGTCTTTTTATAATAAATCACCACATCTGCCTGCAATTCTTCTGGCAAAGCCTGTTTTCCCTGATAGGTTTTCGGTTTGATGCTAACCGAATGATTTCCGATATAGCCGTCAATGCCTTTTGCCTCTTCTTCAATTGAAGCAAGCCAATAATCTTTAATGCCAACTAATTCAGCTATTTTTTTCAGAATGGCTTCTTGAAATTTCAATCCGGCAAAGGTTCTCACTATCACCAAATCCCTTACCCATGCTTCAATCTGTTCATCCGTGATATTCGAGATAACTTTTCCCAACTCATTGATTTTATCACGAATCTCTTTAGCAGCATTCTGGATAGCATCGGGATGTTGTTGTAATTAAAAATCTTTATCCTTTTATACAAGTTATACAATCTGACATAAATCTTAAACTGAGATTGGGTTAGCTATATAT
>JADGHY010000106.1 GCA_019683625.1 Thermoflavifilum sp.
CATAATAGCCTGTGCAAAAATGATGGGCATCACACCGGCTGCATTTACCTTCAGTGGCAGAAACTGGCGTACCCCCCCGATTTGCCTGGTGCCCACAATGCGTTTCGCATAGTTGACCGGTACTTTCCGCGTACCCTGAACCAGCAATACCAGGCCCATTACCACTAATACCAGAAAGGCAATTTCAATGAGAAAAATGAGCAATCCGCCACCTCCAGACGTATTTTTTGCATTGAACTCGGCCACGAGGGCATGCGGCAAACGTGCCAGAATGCCAATTTCTATGATAATGGAGGCTCCATTGCCAATCCCCTTGTCGGTAATCTTTTCGCCCAGCCACATCACGAATAAGGTGCCAGCCGTGAGCACCACAATGGTAGAAAAAGCAAAGAAAAATGGACTAAACTGAGGAAGGATAGCTGCTCCGGACTGTTGCCTTAAATAAGTGACATAGGCCAGCGCCTGAAAAGCCGTGACGATGACCGTAAGCCAACGGGTGTATTGATTGATCCGCTTTTGCCCGCTTTCTCCTTCTTTTTGCAATTTGGCAAAAGAAGGTACTGCAATGGTAAGCAGCTGCATGGCAATGGATGCCGAAATGTAGGGCATGATCCCTAAGGCAAAAATAGAAGCCCGGCTAAATGAACCGCCGGCAAACATATCAAACAAGCCCAATAGGCCTTTCTGCGCATTCTCTAAAGTGAGCAGGGCCGGATTAATACCCGGCAGAATGATAAATGAACCGATACGGTACACGAAAATAAGTCCAAAAGTATAGAGGATCCGTTTTCGTAAATCCTCAATGCTCCAGATATTCCGTATCGTTTCAATCATTCTTTTCACTGTGCTCAACTTTTAATGGCTGATAATTAGGAGATCAGCTGCAATTCGCTTCCGGCCGCTTCAATAACTTTTTTAGCCTGGGCACTGGCGGCATGGGCCACAAAACGCAAACCCTGAGTAGTGAAATGACCTTTTGCCAAAATCTTTAACCGCTCTTTAGCCTCCATGATGCCGGCTTGTTGCAAAGCAGCAGGAGAAATTTCTTTTAGCCCATATTTTTTCACCCAATTATCAATCTGTCCTAAATTAACTACCTTATAAACCTGCGCATCCGGGTGATGAAATCCTCTTTTGGGCACACGGCGATGGAGGGGCATCTGACCACCCTCATGTCCTTTTTTAATTTTATATCCTGAACGGGATTGGTGTCCCTTTGTACCTCTAGTTGAAGTTCCTCCTTTACCGGAAGCCTCACCTCTTCCCAGTCGTTTGGCTTTTTTTACCGAACCGGCGGCAGGCCTGAGTGTGTGTAATTGCATAGGCAAGTTCGTTTAACAAAGTTAAGGTTTATTTCGCTTCAGCAATAGGTTGCACGCTTACCAGGTGTTGTACTTTACGCACCATACCCAGGATCTGAGGCGTGGCTTCCCGTTCCACGCTGGCATGCAGTTTTTTCAGGCCAAGTGCCCGAAGTGTTCTTTTCTGTGTTTCCGGCCTGTCAATAGCACTTCGGATTTGCGTGATTTTGATTTTTCCCATGGTACAAAAAAATTATGGTGCTCCAACAATGATTGATGATCGCCGGCCGATTTTTAACCGTTGAATACTTTTTTGAGTGAAATCTGGCGGTCCTTAGCCACTTGTATGGGCTCACGCAGCATGGCAAGAGCTTTAAAAGTAGCCTTCACCACGTTGTGGGGATTGGTTGAGCCCAATGATTTGGTGAGGACGTCGGTAATACCGGCACTTTCCAGCACAGCACGCATAGACCCTCCGGCAATCACGCCGGTTCCATGGGCAGCAGGTTTAATCAGTACTTTCGCTGCTCCTTCCTTGGCAAATTGTTCATGGGGAATGGTGCCGTGGATGATGGGTACGCGGATCAGATTTTTCTTGGCATCGTCAATACCTTTATTGATGGCTTCCTGTACTTCTTTAGCCTTACCCAGTCCATGTCCTACTACACCTTTGCCGTTGCCCACCACCACAAGTGCGGAAAAGCTGAAATTCCTTCCACCCTTAGTGGTTTTGGTAACACGATTAATGGCAACCACCTTTTCCTTTAATTCCAGGTCGCCTGCTTTCACCCGTTGAATGTGTTGTTTAGCCATATACGCTTAAAATAAAATCTCATTTAAAATTGCAAACCTGCAGCTCGTGCACCTTCTGCCAATGCCTTCACCCGACCATGGTAGAGATATCCTCCCCGGTCGAACACGCATTGGGTAATGCCTAATGCTAAGGCTTTCTTCGCCAAGGCTTCGCCCACCCGATAAGATTTTTCGGTTTTGGTACCTTTCTGGGAGGCAATTGCCTTGTCGCGAGAGGATGCGGAGGCCAAGGTGTGGCCGGTGGTATCATCGATCAGCTGGGCATAGATGGAAGTATTGCTGCGAAATACCGACAACCGTGGCCGGGTGGCTGTACCCGAAATCCGTTTGCGGATGCGAAAATGAATTTTTTCTCGTCTTGATAATTGTTTTTTCATATCTCCAGTTCCTGTTTTAAGTCTTCCGGTCTTGGTCGGAAGCAATGTATCCAGGGAATCAAATCATTTACTTACCTGCGCTCTTACCGGCCTTGCGGCGCACTATTTCATCGGCATAGCGGATTCCCTTGCCTTTATAGGGCTCAGGTTTCCGTAAGCTTCTGATTTTGGCTGCCACTGCACCCAGCAATTGCTTGTCGGCACTTTCCAGTACAATCTTGGGGTTTTGTCCTTTTTCGGCTTCGGTTTTCACCTTTACCTCCTTAGGTATTTCCATCAGGATATTATGGGAATAACCTACAGTGATATCGAGCAATTGCCCTTGCGCCGTGGCCCTATAGCCAACCCCAACCAGCTCCAGTTCTTTCCGAAAGCCTTCGGTGACGCCTTTGACCATGTTGGCCAATAAGGCTCTGTAGGTACCATGCAGTTCCTTGTGGCGAATTTGATCGGTGGGGCGTTTCACCACAATTTCGCCGGATTGGACAAGGACCTGTATGTCCCGATCAACGGCAAGGGACAGTTCTCCTTTAGGTCCTTTAACAGTAACTTCATTGGCCGGTGAAACCTGAACGGTTACACCTGCTGGAATCTTCACCGGTATCTTAGCTATGCGAGACATAATCGAAATCTTCTTTCGGCTTTGAAACAAATCAGCTTTGCATCAATACACTACACATAATACTTCCCCTCCGATATGCTGAGCCCGTGCTTCTTTATCGGTCATCACCCCGCGGGAAGTGGAGACGATGGCGATGCCAAGTCCATTCTTTACCCTGGGCAGATCTTTGGGCTTAGCGTAACGCCGGAGCCCGGGCCTGCTCACCCTTTCCAGCATGCGGATGGCCGGCTGGCGGGTTTGGGGGTCGTATTTCAAGGCAATTTTAATGATACCTTGTTTGTTATCGTCTTCAAATTTATATTTGAGGATATACCCTTTTTCGTACAGAATCTCTGTCATCCGCTTTTTCAGGTTAGATGCCGGAATTTCCACGATGCGATGGCCTGCCATCTGGGCATTGCGGATGCGGGTCAGATAATCTGCTATGGGATCTGTTACCATAATCTTGTATGCTTTTGAATGTTACCAAGAAGCTTTTCTCACCCCAGGAATTTTTCCCTCCAGTGCCATTTCACGGAATTTGATACGGGAAATGCCAAAATAGCGGATATATCCTCTCGGGCGGCCCGTAAGTTTACAGCGGTTGCGCAAGCGCACCGGAGAAGCATTTTTGGGAAGAGCGTCTAAGGCTTTATAGTCGCCGGCTGCTTTCAGCGCGGCTCTTTTTTCTGCATATTTTGCCACCAGCCGTTCACGCTTTTTCTCTCTGGCGATGATCGATTGTTTTGACATATTGGATCAGGCTTTTGGGTTAATATTTCTGAATGGCATTCCCAGCAAACGAAGCAATTCGTAGGCTTCCTCGTCAGTTCTGGCAGATGTGACGAAGGTAATGTCCATGCCATTGATTTTGCTCACCTTGTCGATATCGATTTCGGGGAAAATGATTTGTTCGGTGATGCCCAGCGTGTAATTGCCTCGACCATCGAATGATTTTTCGTTGATACCCCTGAAGTCGCGCACCCGGGGTAGGGCAATTGATATCAGGCGATCGAGAAATTCATACATGCGTACGCCACGGAGGGTCACCCGCACACCAATGGGCATGTTACGGCGCAGCTTGAAGTTAGAAATATCTTTTTTGGCCAATGTGGGTACGGCCCGTTGACCGGCTATGCGAGTCATTTCCTCGACGGCCACATCCACCAGCTTTTTATCGTTAACCGCGCCGTTGACGCCCTGGTTAAGGCAAATTTTCAACAGCCTGGGCACCTGCATGACGCTGGTATAATGAAATTTCTCCATCAAGGCGGGTACTACTTCGTCCCGGTATTTTTGCTGGAGCCTAGGTATATAAGTTGTTGTACTCATGTGTTTTATTTGATGATTTCACCAGATTTTTTCGAAATCCTGACGGGCTTGCCTTCTTCATCGCGCGAGCGGCTGATGCGCGTGGGTGCTCCTGCCTTGCTATCCCACAACATCACGTTGGAGATATGAATAGGGGCTTCCATTTTCACAATACCCCCGCGAGGATTTTGCGCACTGGGTTTGGTGTGTTTGGTGACGATGTTTACCCCTTCCACCAGCACCCTTTCCTTGTCGGGATACACGGCAAGGACCCGCCTGGGCCGGGTTCTATCTTTATCATCTCCGGCTATGACCACCACCTGGTCGCCTTTTTTGATATGAAATTTGGGTTTAAATCGCTTTTTCATGAACACGCGTTTGCGGGTAAACAATTCAGTTAATGTTTTTTAGGGGCGCAAAGATACAATTTTATAGCACTTCCGGAGCCAGGGAAATGATTTTCATATAGCCCTTATCGCGCAGTTCCCGTGCTACCGGCCCGAAGATACGGGTACCCCTGGGTTCGTCCATATTGTTCAACAGCACCACGGCATTATCGTCGAAGCGGATGTAGGAGCCATCTTTCCGGCGAAGTTTGCTTTTGGTACGGACAATCACGGCTTTGGAAACCGTTCCTTTTTTAATCCCTCCAGACGGGATAGCATCTTTAACGGTCACCACAATTTTATCGCCAATGCCTGCATAGGTCTGGCCGGAATTGCCCAACACCCGAATGCAAAGCACTTCTTTTGCCCCGCTGTTATCCGCTACTTTTAATCTGGATTCCTGCTGTATCATGGTAAAAAGTTTTAATACAATTCTCAGATGCCGTCAATGGCTTATTGGGCGCGTTGGATAATTTCCACCAGCCTCCAGCATTTTCTTTTGCTGAGAGGCCGGGTTTCCATGATACGCACCACATCTCCGATCTGGCAGCTGTTGTTTTCATCGTGGGCCAGAAACTTAGTGGTTTTTTTGATAAATTTCCCATAGATGGGATGTTTTACCCTGCGCTCTACGCTCACGGTAATGGTTTTTTGCATTTTGTTGCTGGTGACCACACCCACTCTGGTTTTTCTTAAACGTCGCTCTGCCATGATATTTATTGTTTAGTTTGTTCAGGCTTATTGGCTGCGGTTTGCTGCGCAAGGATCTGGCGGTGCCGCAATTCTGTCTTTAACCGGGCAATTTCTCTGCGGGTTTGCCGGATGCTCATGGGATTTTCCAATGGGGAAATGGCATGGCTAAACCTCAATCGTTTCAAATGCAAGGTTTCCTCGGCAATTTTTTGCACCAGATCCTGGTCGCTAAGCGTTTTTACATCAATTTTTGTCTTTGCCATAGGCATCAATGAATTATTGGGCTTCAAAATCGGGTCTCACCACAAATTTGGTTTTAATGGGCAGTTTTTGGGCGGCCAGGCGCAGTGCTTCTTTGGCTACGGGCAGGGGCACGCCATCGGCTTCAAATAAGATGCGGCCGGGTTGCACCACGGCTGCCCAGTGATCGGGAGAGCCTTTTCCTTTACCCATTCTCACCTCCAGTGGTTTTTTGGTGATGGGTTTATCGGGGAAAATGCGGATCCAGATGTTTCCTTCTCTTTTCATATGCCGTGTGAGGGCTACGCGGGCGGCTTCAATTTGCCGGTCGGTGATCCAGTGAGGCTCCAATGCCTTCAGGCCAAAGGAGCCGAAGGCCAGGGTTGTCCCCCGCTGGGCCACGCCTTTGATGCGGCCCTTTTGCATTTTCCGGTGCTTGGTGCGTTTAGGTTGTAACATGACGTGCAAGCATTTATGCGTTCAACTGATTTATTTCCTTCTTTCTCGTTCTCTTCCCCTGCGTTCTCTGCCATGGTCTCGGCCACCCACAAAGTTGGGATCCAGATCCCTTTTGCCCAGCACCTCACCCTTACAGATCCACACCTTTACCCCGATTTTGCCATATACAGTCTGAGCAAACAGGCAGGCATAGTCGATATCCATCCTGAAGGTATGCAACGGCACGCGGCCTTGCTTGATTTCCTCTGAGCGGGCAATTTCTGCCCCACCCAGCCGACCGCTCACCTTCACCTTAATCCCTTCGGCACCCATGCGCATGGTGGTGGCAATGGCCATCTTAATGGCTCTTTTATAGTTCACCCGGCTTTCAATTTGCCGGGCAATGGTTTCGGCTACGATGCGGGCATCTGTTTCCGGCCGACGGATTTCAAGGATATTAATTTGCACATCCTCTTTCCCGGTGAGCTTTTTAATTTCTTCTTTAATCCGATCCACTTCTCCTCCACCCTTACCAATGATGATTCCGGGTTTTGAGGTATGAATGGTGATGATGAGTTTGTTTAACGTCCGCTCAATCACCACGCGAGAGATACCTCCCCGGCTGATACGGGCATCCAGATAAGTGCGGATCTTATGATCTTCCACCAGTTTAGGGGCAAAATCGTGTTTATTGCCGTACCAGTTGGAGTCCCATCCCCTGATGATGCCTAATCGGTTGCCAATTGGATTTGTTTTCTGACCCACTTTCTATAATTTTTGGTTAGGATGCTGTTTCTTCGGTTGCGGTGTCGGAAGCTGACGATGGAGTGGCAGCGGCTTGCTGGGCTGCCAGTGCAGAGTCCACAATGATCGTCACGTGGTTGCTGCGTTTGCGAATCCGGTAAGCTCTCCCCTGTGGTGCCGGCCTAAGCCTTTTGAGGATACGTCCGCCATCCACAAAGATGGTTTTCACGTAAAGCTTGGCATCTTCCACCCTTTCCCCCTGATTTTTTTCCCGCCAATTGGCTATGGCCGACAACAAAAGCTTTTCCAGCGGTTTGCTGGGATGTTTGGGATGAAATTTCAGGATGTTCAGCGCCGTTTCTACATCTTTACCCCGGATGAGGTCGGCCAGCAAACGCATTTTGCGAGGCGAACTGGGATAATTT